>JBHPHU010000011.1:0-38430 GCA_042571405.1 Candidatus Omnitrophota bacterium
CCGGTATAAACAGTCTTATCAAGCCTGTTCTTTGGCGCCACGTAAACCTCGCAACCTATGATAGGTTTTACGCCGTTTTGCATGCAGCTTTGATAGAATTCGATTGCGCCAAACATGTTGCCGTGGTCTGTCATTGCAACAGCAGGCATTTTCATGCGTCTTGCGGTATCGGTAAGTTTTTTTATAAGGCATGCTCCGTCGAGGAGGCTGTACTGCGTGTGGACGTGTAGGTGTGTGAAATCAGAATGATGCATTTAACTAACTGGGTTTGCGCGTGGTGCATAAGTCACAAGCCATAAGCCGCAAGTAAAAACTTGTGGCGTGTGCACTTATTATTTTCCCATCCCTATCCCCTGCGCACGCTGCAAGAGTTTTCCTTCTGTCTTAATGGATGGGGCTATTATAATTTCAGTCAACTGCATTTCTTTTATATCTTTTGCGCCGACATTTCCCATTGAGGTCATTAGCGCGCCTACAAGATTTTGCGAACCATCATCAAGCTTTGCAGGGCCAAGCAAAATCTCTTCTAGCGTCCCGGTGGTACCTACGCGGATCCGCGTACCTCTGGGCAGGTTTGCATGCGGCGTGGCCATGCCCCAGTGGTATCCTTTTCCTGGCGCCTCTTGCGCCCGGGCAAACGCGGAACCAACCATCACAATATCCGCGCCACTGGCAAAGGCCTTGCAGATATCTCCGCCAGAATCCATACCGCCGTCTGTGATTATAGGAACGTATTTTCCTGTTTTTTTGTGATAAAAATCGCGCGCTGCTGAAGTATCTGAAGTAGCTGTAACCTGCGGCACGCCTATACCAAGAACACCCCTTGTGGTGCAGGCCGCACCAGGCCCGATACCGACCAGTATCGCGCTAGCCCCGGCCTCCATCAGCTCAAGCGCAACAGAATACGTGACGCAATTGCCCAGTATCACAGGGATCTTCATCGATTTTATGAACTCGGCAAGATCAACTACTTTGTATTCCTTGGACATGTGATGTACGCTTATCACTGTAGACTGTATCACGAATATATCTGCGCCTGCATCCTGCGCAAGCCTGCCAAAGCGCTCTGCATTCTGCGGAATAGTGCTTACAGCCGCAGTGGCATTTTTTTTCTTTATTTCCTTTATCCTCTTTGTTATAAGCTTTTCTTTTATGGGTTTAACATAAAGGGATTGCACTAGCTTTGTAGCCTCTTGTGGACTTGCCTTTGCTATTTTTTTAAGTATCTCGTCGGGATCCTCATAGCGGGTCTGAACGCCATCCAGGTTTAAAACAGCTACGCCGCCGAGCTTACTCATCTCTACAGCAAACTTCACATCCACCACGCCATCCATCGCAGCGGCAAGTATGGGTATTCTGTATTTCTTGCCTGCCAGCTCCCAGCTAGTATCCGCCTCATTAGGGTTTATCGTAACAGAACCCGGCACAAGCGCTATCTCATCAAATCCATAACACCGACGAGCCTTTCTCCCTCTCCCAACCCACATGCCCATTGTAATCCCTCCGTTTTTTAATGACTACCTCACTTACGCGACTGAAAGAAGCGTAAGTGATAAGTACGAATTAATCCTGAAGATGCGACAAATAGGAGCATCCGAAGGATCTCTAAAAGTTATGGGATGTATAATACAGCAGGTCCTACAAAAAGTCAAGCAAAGTCTGCAAAAGCAGGCTTTGCGCAGACCTCGCCGCGCTTTTTGGCGGGTCAAGCCTTGTATTGTTAATTAATGCGCAGACCTCGTCCACCATGTGGGTGAGACGGGTCAAATTTTAGATATCAGCAGTACGTCTAACAGCAGCGCCTTAAATGCTATGTTTTTCCAGAAATGCTTCCCTTTATCTCTTTTTAAAACAACATCTTTGACCCCATGAAAAAAACCTAGGCTCTGGTGTGAATGCTCAACGGAAACATCGTGCACAGAAAAGCGGGCCTCTAAAAAACCTTCCGTCATATCACGCATGGGTTCCGGGTTATCTGATACAACAGGCTTTAAGGATTCAAAGAATTCCCTTGCCGCGACATAATCAAATCTAGAAACACCATATACCTTAAAACCCCTGCATAAAATACAATAGATCTCTTTTATGAACTCCCTTGGATTCTTGATTGCCAATTCCTGCAAACGTCTGCTTCTGGTAAACATAAATACAGAAAAAAATAGAAGCGCTAAAATAAAAAGCCACAAAAGCACAATAGACAGATAATACCAGAAAGCCTTTTTCTTTTTTGGTTCTACGGGGCCCATTACTTCAATATACAAATCGTTACTAAATGTCCCGAGATAAGACGCGGATACCCCCACTCTTCCTTGTTCTTTTGGTGTAAGGTTTCCATCTTTATCTATCGACACCTCTGCAGTGCCGCTAGTTATCCAGTCGACAAGCCTTGTTGCCGGAATAATAGACTCATCGCTCATGCTCAATTCCGCATCAAGCTTAACTTGCTCACCAAGAGCGATCTCGCTCTTATCTGAGTATATCGCAAGAGTATTTACTTTAAAAACATCGATTTCCTTGATGAATTCTTTTGCGCGAAAACGCTGCTCGATTGTCTTTTTAAGTTCTTCTTTTTCCTTCTTTTTTAATTCTCCTTTATTTATCCTAATGCCCCTGGTTTCCCTCTTTCTCCTTTTACTGTCCAATATCTGTTCTTTTTTTCTCTTCTTGTTTTCTTTCAGTGGTTTTGGCGCCTGGTCAAATAACTTTAAAAGCGGTATCTGTTCGGGAAGCCCTAAAAGCGTAGAGGGTAACCCTTTTAAGGATAAACTCTCAAAACGCGGGACAAATGGATAAACCAGGGATGCGACTATCAAAACAAAAGAAAACATCATCGCAGCCACTTTTATCTGCTGCCATAAACTCATTATCTCTTTCTGATCTCCTACTATAAGAGACCCTTTGTTTCTCCTCTCGCATACCAGGCTCAAGCGCATCGCAAAAACAAAGATAAACAAAAAAACCGCAAGCATCACCATATAGAAAGGTTCCTGCTCCAGAGCAAGAGAAACTGATGAGATTAAAAGGCACACTGCTATAAACTGCAGCATCGCATAGCTTTTTCCTTTATTCAGGCCGAAGCTCTGAAAAAGCATAAGCCACGCAAGGGCAACAGAAAAACTTGTTAGAAGGTTATCAAAGGTCAAGGCCTTATCAAAAAGTCCTCCCATTATCACGATCACTGACGCGAGCGACAACATGCCTATAAAGGTATCCATGTGTTGAGGTCTGGATTTCCTTACCCTCCAGCTTACAAGAAAGCCCGCGATCGTACCAGGTATCAGGATCGCAGCTACAAAAGGATTGATGATCCCGTGTATACTAAACAATCCTATCAATACCAATCCCAGATTCGCAAAGTGAAAGTATAATGTGTCTCTGTTCATATCACACCATCTCGAACTTTTTCTCTAGATCATCGCCTCTTGCTATCCTGTAGGCGTATCCTTCCAGGCCGGCAAGTGTTTCGTCGAATTTTCTCGCGGCCTCCAGGTCAAGATAATCGCCTTCTGCCAACCGGCCAAACGTAGAAGTCGCGAGAACTATAGTTATCAATTTTATCCCTTTTGCCTTAAATTGAACAAGGCTTGACAGGGCAGTTGTATCATTATCCAGCATTATCGTTATAAGCGTGGAGCTATACGGCGTAACAAAGCTGACTTCTTCGAGCGCCTGAGACAATGAAAACGTACCATCCGAGCGAACCTTCGCGAGATATTCTAATATCTTATGCAATTGCGATTCGCCTTTTCCAAAAGAAAGCGTCATCGCTGTCTTTGAATAACCCATCATCTGCACAAGGGCGCCTTCGTTCAAAAGATATTTAGCGATGGATCCCGCTATTTTCACTGAATACTCTAGAGTTGTTTCTTTTTCAATGCCAATATTGTTTTCCTTTTTTAAATCAATGACTATGGTAGCCTCCTGTACTACATTGCGCTCAAACTGTTTTACGATTAATTTATTATGCCTGGCCGTTGAAGGCCAGTGCATACGGCTTATGGCATCGCCTTTCTGATATTCCCTTATTCCGAAAAACTCATGGCTATCGCCGCCTATCCTTGTAGTTTCTACTCCCATCCATGAGACAGAGCCTTTCGCGAGAGGCGGGAATGAAAATATCTTGAACAGCCCCGGATAAATCAAAATATCAGCGAACACATTAAAAATTTTTCTCATCTTGAAAAACCCCAGGGCATCCTGAGAAACAACAGCTACCGGTCCTATCTTCCACAATCCCCTCCTATAGCAATGGATCGTATACCTGAAAGATAGCTTCTTTTTGGCTTCTATATCCAATATAAATAATGATGGTCTTCTCTCGTCGGGCGGCGCAAATGGAGCAGTATCTATTATTTCAAAAAAAGAAGCGGCTATAGCGCGTTTATTTTTAACATCCATCTTAACATTAAGCATGTCATCTTCGAATGCCGTATCTTGCAATGTCCTGCTTAAAGAGATGTCAGGAATATTAATCTGTAAGTGCACAAAAGAAAGGGTAAAGATGACAAAGCTTATCACAAAGAATATGTAGACCATTGTTATGTCAGTATTCCACGCGATGGCAAGAAGAAGAACTGTTGTTATGAGGAGAAAAATACTTTTTACAGTAAGCATTTTATTGGCCTCCAGCTACAAGCTTAGATAAGATTATACCGGAACAGGGACCTTCTTCAATATATGACTTACTATGTCTTTTGGCGTGAGTCCGCGTACTATGGAACGAGGCTGGAGTATAATCCTATGCCTTAACACAGAAAGCGCTAATCTTTTTATATCATCAGGTATTACATAATCTCTTTTGTCAAGAAAGGCCAGGGCCCTTGCAGTGCGCATGAGCGCGAGTGACGCGCGAGGACTCGCGCCAAGCTTTATGTCACCCGGCAATTCTCTTGTCGTGGAAATTATTTTTACAATATATTCTATGATCCTGGGTTCTATATGAAGGGCCATTGTTGCCTGTTGCACATCAATAATATCCTGCACGTTCACAACGCTCGGCAGAGCATCCAGAGGCGACTCCTTCACGTTTCTGGTAAGAACTTTTACCTCCTCCTGCTCCGAAGGATATCCTACCGCAAGCTGCATAACGAACCTGTCTACCTGGGACTCCGGAAGAGGATAGGTGCCGTGGAACTCTATAGGGTTTTGAGTCGCTATAACAAAAAATGGTTCGGGCAATTTTCTCAACACACCATCAACTGTGATTTTAAACTCCTGCATGGCCTCTAAAAGCGCGGACTGAGTTCTCGGGGTAGTACGGTTTATTTCATCGCCGAGTACTATATTGGCGAATATAGGGCCTTTTTTAAATTCAAACTCCCCTGTTTTCTGATTGTAAATAGAAACGCCTGTGACATCAGACGGTAAAAGATCCGGGGTAAACTGAATCCTTTTAAAATCAGAATCTATGGACTTTGAAAGGGATCTGGCAAGCATTGTCTTTCCCAAACCAGGCACATCTTCTAATAGCACATGGCCATTGCTCATAAGGCTAACCACAACAAGTTCAATAACCTCCCTCTTGCCTACAATAACCTTTGAAATATTGTCGATTAATTTGTGGGGGATTTCATGAAGATCCGGCATGTACGCCTCCTAGATTAGTTTTCAGCCATCAGCCTTCAGCTGCCAGCTATTAATGAAACTTGTATATTTAACCTAGAATATATCATATATAATAAATATTGTCAAAAAAAACCCGCAGTCAAATTAAAAGACTGCGGGTTTTTTTGATTTTTGCCGCCTTTGACGAGCCTCGCCCTTGGCGGGATTTTTGGATTTTGGTTTTTTTAGTACATTCCTCCCATTCCTCCTGGCATTCCGCCACCTGGAGGCATGGCTGGACCTGATTTCTCTTCCTCAGGTATATCTGAAACTAATGTCTCTGTCATGAGAAGCAATCCTGCCACACTAGCCGCATTCTCAAGCGCTGAACGAGACACTTTTGTGGGATCTATGATACCAGCTGATATCATATCCACATACTCTTCACTCTGGGCATTAAACCCTTCGTTCTTGCTTTTTCCTTTTACCTCGTTTACTACAACTGCTTCTTCCAATCCGGCATTTCTTATAATCTGCCTTATTGGCTCTTCAAGAGCTCGCTTCACTATACCAGCGCCTATCTTCTCGTCGCCTTTAAGCTTTAGATCATCAAGCTTGGATATACAGCGCAGATACGCGACTCCACCGCCGGGCACTATACCTTCTTCAACAGCTGCCCTTGTAGCGTGTAAAGCATCTTCAACGCGCGCCTTTTTTTCTTTCATCTCTGTCTCCGTTGATGCACCGACATTGATCACTGCTACGCCGCCTGCAAGTTTTGCAAGACGTTCCTGCAGTTTCTCTTTGTCGTAATCTGAATCCGTAGCTTCGATCTGGTGCTTTATCTGAGACACTCTTGCATTGATTTCATTGTTCTTGCCAGAACCTTCTATTATGGTAGTCTCTTCTTTTCCTACAGTCACTCTCTTCGCCTTTCCTAAATCATCAAGCGTGACAGTCTCCAGCTTTATACCAAGATCCTCTGTTACAGCCTTACCTCCGGTAAGGATCGCTATATCTTCAAGCATGGCCTTGCGCCTGTCTCCATAGCCAGGTGCCTTTACCGCGCAACAGTTAAGCGTACCCCTCAACTTGTTCACGACCAATGTCGCAAGCGCTTCACCATCAATATCCTCTGCTATTATTACAAGCGGCTTTCCCGACCTTGCTATCTTTTCAAGGAGAGGTAACATATCCTTCATTGCGGAGATCTTTTTCTCATGAATAAGGATATAAGGATTTTCTATAACTGCCTCCATTCTCTCTGAATCTGTTACAAAATAAGGAGACAAGTATCCCTGGTCAAACTGCATACCTTCCACAACATTCAAGTTAGTATCCATTGACTTTGCCTCTTCAACGGTAATAACTCCGTCCTTACCTACTTTTTCCATTGCATCTGCTATCAGGTCGCCTATCGCAGTGTCGTTATTGGCTGCTATAGATGCTACCTGAGCTATCTCTTTTTTGTCTTTTATTTCTTTTGACAGATTTTCCTTTAGATTCTTGACTACCGCTGCTACTGCCTTTTCAATGCCGCGCTTTAATGACGTAGGATTAGAACCTGCTGTTACATTCTTCAGGCCTTCTCTGTAAATCGCCTGAGCAAGCACTGTAGCTGTAGTTGTGCCGTCGCCTGCCACATCGCTTGTCTTTTCAGCAACCTCTTTTACCAGCTGCGCGCCCATGTTATGATATGGGTCTTTTAATTCTATCTCCTTTGCCACTGATACTCCATCTTTTGTAATAGTGGGGGAGCCGAACTTTTTATCTATAATTACATTTCTTCCTTTTGGGCCAAGTGTTACCTTTACTGCATCTGCAAGTATATCTATGCCTTTTGCAATAGCGCTCCTTGCTTCTTCTTTAAAAATAAGTTGCTTTGCCATTTTAACCAAGCCTCCTTTTATTTCAGTATAGCCAGGATATCTTCTTCTCTTAAGATAATATATTCCTGGTCATCATGTGTTATTTCATTGCCAGCGTATTTCCCAAAAAGCACCTTGTCGCCCTTTTTTACTTCTAAAGGTTCTACCTTGCCACTTTCCAGTACCTTGCCTTTGCCAACAGCAACTACTTCACCCTTCTGCGGCTTTTCCTTTGCAGTCTCTGGTAGCACAATGCCACCCTTTGTCTTTTCCTCAGCTTCGAGACGTTTTACCAAAACCCTGTCTCCCAATGGTTGTATTGCCATGCTTACACCCCCTTGTATTGTTTGTTGTTAGCACTCTATTTAGAGGAGTGCTATTAATAAGGTACCATAATAAGCCAATATCCTTTTCTTGTCAAGCTAAATTTAACCTGAGGGTTAGATTTCGCGCAGACCTCGCCACGCTCTTTGGCGGGTCAAGGACTTTTTTACCTGGATTCAAAGGAGATAATTACGTTGAAGGTAATCTGGTACTGGCTCATACCTTTGGGGAATGCCGGGAATGGGCTGGCGTCTCTTACGCTATTTATAGCGATCTTTCTCAGCGCCGGACTTTGCGCGGATCTTTCATCTACTACCTTAACCAAAAGAAGTTCGCCGCTCGAGGCAACCACAAAAGATAAAAACACTTCCCCCTTGATCAATCTTTTTTCTCGCGGGTAATTCCTGTCAGCGTACTGCCTTATCTTCTCCCTAACTGAGCGATAATAGCTTATGTACGTTGCCTTTTTCGCGTCATCCTTCTCTTCCTCTATTACCTTTTCAAAGCGCTTCTCTTTTGCTTTAGCCTTCTTATGCGCTGCGACTTGCTTCGGTTTCTTTTGCACAGCCTGCTTCTTCTTTACAGCAATCTTTTTTGGAGGACTGCTTATCTCTTCCTTTTTTATATCAGGGAGCTTTCTTACTATTGGCTCAACCTGCTTTTTAACTTTCGGCGCCTCTTTTATTTTATAATACGCTATCTTTACGTCCCGCAAAAGCCTCTTGCTAGGCACAAACGGCATATGCGGCAGTCCCAGGAAAAAAACAGAATGCGCCGCTACAGAAACCAAGAGTGCTATTTTGAATGTTTTATTTTCTGACATATATTGTTATAATACCAACTGCTCTAAATTTTGTCAAAGTATTAACTTTAAAACAACTAAAAAAGCCGTAGCCCAGGTTTAAACCTGGGCTACTTTTTGAAATTTCATATAATAAAATTAACTCTAGAAGGTAAGCTTGGCTCCGGTATAGTAAAATTCAAAACTTATAACTTGCCCCTATCTCAAAATCTCTCTCAGAGGCCGGATAGTAATCCTTTTTCGTGGATCCGCCTGTGGCTCTTGCAACATAATCATAATATTTTTCATTAAAAACATTGTTCACGCCTGCGTATATCTCAAAATCGTCCTTCCTGTATGCAAAACGACAGTCCAAGATGCAATAATCCTTAACCTTTGATAATTGATTGTTGACATCGTTAATCGCATATCTATCTCCTATAAACTTGCCTGTAAATGAGGCGTAGTATCTGTTAACAAAACCTATATTGATGCCGCTATTTGCCAGATGGCGTGGAACCATGGGTATGTCATTGTCATCATAAGCACCCCCGTTAAATTTGGCCTGTTCGTAGGCATAATTGACAAAGACTTCCAATTTGTCTAAACAGTAGATCTCTTTGAATTTTAATATGTCAAGGTCCAAACCTAACTCTACGCCCCTGCGTCTTGTCTTGGGGTAATTCTGGTTATACCCCGGAAAGACAGCTGGATTTAAAAATATTTCATTATCTATATCAATCAAATAAGATGCCTCACTTAGTTGTAAAGCGTCTTTAAAATTATGTTTAAAACCTACTTCGTACTGCTTACCTGTCTGCTGTTCAAGACCCGTATTCAGCCCTGTCCATGTACTATACCACTCATCTGTCGCCAAAAACCTAAATATCTCCTGAGCGTTAAAATATGCGCTTGAATTCTTGGAATATTCATATCTCATCCCGCCCATGAAGACTGACTCGCTTGGCTCAGTCTTTGTATGCATGACAGTTGACGCCCTCTGGTCAAAGGCATAGCTAGCCTTCTCATATCTTGCCCCAACATTTATAAAGGCCTTATTGAACAACTCACACTCGGAATAAGCATATAATCCCAAATCTTCTTTACAAATAGTAATATCATCCGAATTCCACTCGCTTCCCTTGATTATATGTTCTACATCATAATAATCTATACCGGTAACTAAATTAAACTTCCTGCCCCATATCTCTCTATCGTATGCTTCTTTCAGCGCAAAGCCTTTGGTATCTATCATGTATTTAGTGGCAGTGGGCCATCCTCCATAATAAAACCACGAATAAGCGTCACGATTCCTTAAAAATAAATCCAATGAGATTTCTCCTAGACCAATATTTTTAAGGTATGGCTCTAAAGACGTGGTTAATTTTACGTATCTATCCTTGGTGGATCCAAAATCACTCGAATCAACTGAGCCGCGTCTGCCATATGTTTTTAATTCACCTTGATCGTCAAGTCCGCCAGGCATTCCGTAATCATCCTCATGCCATCCCGCACTTACGTCAAATTCAAGACCGATAAGATCATAACCCAATCTTGTATTAAAATCTTTTGACAATAAATCACTGTTTGATCTATAGCCATCTGTATCATAATATTTGGAATAAACATAATAAGACAAATTATCGCTAGAACCGGAGAACTCAACATCTTCCTGGTGAGCAGCATAGCTCCCGTATTTGGCACCCATCTTTCCTGAAAACGCACCAACTCCTTTTTTAGTTATGATATTTATTACTCCTCCTATTGCGTTATCGCCATACATAACAGAAGCCGCGCCCCTTAATATCTCTATCCTTTCTATGCTTTCGATAGGTATCTGCAGCCAATCCGGACCAGACATGTCAATAGAATTAACCTTCCTGCCGTCTATTAGAACAAGTATATTGTTTACTGCGGTGTCGGCAAAACCTCTAATATCCACTCTTGCTGTTTTATCGCTACTATGTTTTGAAACATTTACTCCGACTTCTTCTTTCAGGATATCCGCCACATATTTACAATTTGAATTTTCAATATCCTCGCTGTCTATAACAGTGACGTGAGAGCTTACCTCGTAATCAGACCGCTCCATTCTTGTTGGCGTAACTAAAATCTTTTCCAGTTCTACGCTTTCCGCATAAGCAAAACCTGCCGATAAGATCAATACAAATACCAAAAAAATTGCTCTCTTCATGCTGCCTCCTTAAAATAAAAAACCCCGACTTTTTTAGTCGGGGTTGCACCCTGTTTTCTTCACCCTTTATAACTGCCCTTAGCAGTTCCCTATTATAGGGAAAAATATATCGTAAGGTTTTCTGACTCAGGGCCTACTCTTTGCGCCTTCTCATCCCTAAACTTCGGAACAATGGCCTATTGCAAATTTCGCTCCCTTTACAGCAGCGGGGCTGCGCTGGATTCGCACCAGCTTCCCTTAAACAACATAATGTAAAATATTATTCAATTGTAAATATTTTATACAACACCTCTACGTCCTTGTCAAGTCAAAAATGTTAAAAAAATGTTAAAAACGCATTCTAAACTACAATATACTTTTGCACCGCCCAGTCCAGCACCTTTGGAGGCATCGTTGGACCGAGCGGGCCCCGTTCCAAATTCTCTTTTAGGGAAATCTAGAAGCAGATTTGGAACGGGGCGGGCACGGTGTCCCGCTCTTTTGGCTTTGCCAAAAGGGCGGGACGAGCGAGGGGCAACAATGAACAAAAATTTACTCGCTGGGGAAATTTTTGCGTTCTCCAAAGGTGCTGGACTGGGCGGTGCAAAAGTGTCACGCGACATCGAAGATATTTCAAAAATGTAATCTTAGCGTTTTACGAGAAATACGTGGGGTCTAGATGTAAGCGGATTTTCTTTGACGATGACCTGGGTCTTATAGACCTCTTCTATTGTCTTGTAATTCAAGACCTCGCTTGGCGTGCCTTGTTTTTTTATGCGGCCCTCACTCAATAAAATCAACCTATCGCAATAAAGCGATGCAAGGTTTAGATCGTGCAATATCGCTACCACTGTCAATTTTGATTCTTTATTCAGCTTTTTCAACAATGAGAATGTCTCGATCTGATGGCTTATGTCAAGATGCGTGGTTGGCTCGTCTAAAAATAAGACCTTTGGTTTTTGCGCAAGCGCCTTTGCGATGACAACTCTCTGTCTCTCACCGCCGCTCAACTCATCTATAAATCTATCCTTCAGATGCGCGGCATCCACTTCTTCAAGCGCTTTAATCGCGATTCTTCGATCTTCCTGGGATTCAAATCCCAATCTGCTCAGATAAGGTATGCGCCCCATCAAGACCACATCCAGCACCTTAAATGGAAACATAAATAACGCGTCCTGCGGCACTACTGCTATTAGCTTTGCTATCTCCTTTAAGGACATCTCCTTTAATCTTTTCTTTTGCAGATATATCTCGCCTTTAAAGGGTTTCAGAACTTTTGTAGCAGTACGTAAAAGAGTTGATTTGCCTGAACCATTCGGACCGATTATACCAATAAAATCCCCGGAATCAACGCTAAAGGTCACATCCTTCAGCACCTCGGTATCCCCATAACCGCTCACAATATCCATCAAGTAAAGCATTATTTGAAATATACCTTTCTCGATCTTCTTAAAATAAATATAAAAAATGGTACGCCCACGAATGCAGTAACGACTCCTACCGGAATCTCGGCCGGCGCCATCACAGTCCTTGAAAAAAGATCGCATACCAAAAGAAACGCCGCGCCTGTTAAAGCAGAACTAGGGATAAGCGCTCTGTGGTCAGGCCCTACCAATCTCCTTGTTATATGCGGCACCATAAGACCTACAAACCCTATAATGCCACACATAGAAACCACAACACTTGTAACCAATGCTGAGGTAACCAGTAATAGTTTTTTTACCTTATCAATATCTACCCCTAAATGCGCTGCTTCTTCCTCTCCTAACGACAGGGCATTTAATTCCTTTGCAAATATGACTGATAATAACAGCCCCAAGAGTACTGCGCAGGAAACAATGGCTACATGCATACCTTTATATACCTGTAGATTCCCCAAGAGCCACCACATGATAGAATGGACTTTCGCGTTGCTGGAAATTGAGACAAAAAACATCAGGAAGCTTGAAAATAACGCACTTATCAATATTCCAGAGATAATCATATTTTCAGTGGATAGCCTATTGCCTGACCTTGCGATATTGTAGACAATTATTATGGTCAATATGCCTCCTAAAAAAGCAAGGGCATGCGGAGCTGCAACATGCGAAAAAAATAATAGCCCTATAACCGCTCCCAGACCGGAACCTGAAGATACGCCCAAGACATAAGGCTCTGACAGAGGATTTCTCAATACACCCTGTAAGATTACGCCAGAAAGACTAAGCCCGGCGCCAGCTGCGATAGCCAGGATAATTCTAAACAACCTCAACTTCATAATATCAGAATATTGTTGCAAAAATATCTCATCTATGGCTATTTTGACAGGGCCTATCAGTGCACCTAAGACGATCAGGACAGTGATAAATAAAAGCGAAAACAGCATATAAGTTTTTGGCTTAATTCTTTTCATAGAATATTTTATTTAGCTCTTCTATGGCCAGTATAATTCGTGGGCCTGGCCTTAAAAGTATATCTGGATTTAAATCCGCATTTTTTGAAAAACCTGTCTTTATGATAATGTCAGGATTTCTATACAATAAAACTTCGGGGCTAAAAAGGCCATTGTCATCCTTTATATCCGATGCTATATTATTACCGCCTGCCAGCCTCACAACATCTCCTATAAACGAAGAGCCGGTAACAAGAGGGTCATGGAACAACTGTACAAAAACCTTAGGTCTGTCTGAACCTTTTTTTATTGGCAATTCTTTTATGCGGGCCTTGATGTCTTCTATGATAAAGTGGGCCTTTTTTTCCCTGTTAAAAATCTTGCCCAGTACCAGCATCCTCCCATATAACTCATCCACACTTTTAGGTGACACCTTTATAACTTTAACCCCTCTTGCCCTTAAATAATCCACCAAACCAGCATCAAGGTCAGCATTGACCAGAATATGACCTGGCTTTAATAAAATTATTTTTTCTACATTTGGTTTATTAAAATTCCCAACTCGCTCAATATCCTGGGCCTCTCTCGGATAATCCGAGTATGCATCAACACCAACTATAGATTCACCAAGCCCAAGCGCAAATAATATCTCGGTAGCATTCGGCGCAAGAGAAATTATACGATATTCCTGTGCCTCGCATATTGGCAAAAATAATAAAAGTAGGCTAAGAAAAGCTGCTGGAAATTTTATAGACAGAGTCATAAGGATTAGATTAGTTATACTACACTAATCCTAACGTTGTCAATGGATTTAGGTAATTTTGGATTATTTATAGATTTGCGATCAAGCTTCTAAAACCTGTGTGGATTTTACTTATTATGCTATCCGAAAGAAGATACTCATAGGTAATATCTGGCTTTCTAAGCCTCATAGCTCTTCTTATTGCTATATAGAATGGTGCAGGGCCAAGCAAGTCAAACATCTCAAAAAACTCCTGAAATTCTTTGTTTTTACTAACCTGCTGTAAAAAATCGATGTAAGTTACGTTAAAAGGGCTACTTAGGTGTTCTTCAAGGATAGGGGGTATTGTTATCTTTTTCCTTTTTATTTTTTTGACGCTTCTCTCAAAATCACCTTTAGCCATATTTCTTAGTTCTATAAGCTCAAATCTCCGTGCTAATTCTTCCGAGAACTCTTGCAGACAAACTACAAACTCTAAGCCTGTTATTTTATGCTGTTCTAATAAAAGATTTTTACCATCAGGATCTGTGTCATCAGCTAAGTATATATTAGCCAAATACTCACTCCTAATTTGTAACGTTGCTACTGGAGCAAGAAATTCTAAGAGTTTTATTATCATTTTACCAAGTCTATTCTTTTGTGTATTCTTGTCCGCCAATGGTACCCTCAACCTATTAGAAAAATCCGCACTCAAGGCATAGGAAAGGTTTGAGCATAACAGTACTATCAGCGTAAATATTAATGCTATAATATTAATTTTTTTATTTGTCTTTTTCATTTGGTTAAGCTGTTTAAAAAGTCTTGCCTATGGCGAGACATAAAAAGACCTTGTTAGGCCTTGTTTTGGCTATTTTTTATATTATACCAAATCAGGAGCATTAAGTCAATACTCTATACCTCTTCTCGCCTTTATTTTCTTTATATAAGGATGTTTTTTTGCGGACATGAGAGTTACATAATCTGCGTATTCTTCTATGTTTGAAATATCACCTCTGCCTGTAAGGACAAGCTCTACTTTTTCCGGCACTAACTTCAAAAATCTCAAAAAAGTCTTTTCGTTGACTAACTGCTGGTCTACTGCATTTATTATCTCGTCCAAGACCACCATGTCATACTTCCTGCTCAAGGCAACCTTTTTAGCCTTGCCAAAATCATCTTTAACTGTCTTCTTCAGCTTAGACAATGAAACATTCTTAAACATAGGGTGCGACTGCTCAAAAACTACCAGCTTAATGCCTTTTATCCTCTTTAAGGCAATCTGCTCACCACACAAAAGCGCCCTGGGTTTAAGGAACTGAAATATACAAACCTTTAATCCCTGGCCACTCGCCCTCATTGCCAGGCCAAAAGCCGCAGTGGTTTTCCCTTTTCCGTTTCCTGTGTATATATGTATCATATCATATTTTATTTGATTCAAAAATCCGAATTTCGAAATACGAAATTCGAAACAAATTCTAAATTATAAAATTTAAATGACTAGCTAATTTTTCTTAAAATTGCACCAAAAATATTCATTAATTCTTTGGATTCTTGAATCAGGAAATCGCGCTCTTTTACTTGATCGCTCATAGGTTCACAAAGCCTTAACCAATAATTAGCTTCCTTCGCTTCTTTTCTAGATATTTTTATTCTTAGGGCACAATCTTTTTTGCCTAAAGATTCGTTTGCTTCTATGTAATTTGCGCCTACAGATCCAGCTGTTCTAACTAACTGCCTTCCTGTCTCAATACTAGACAAACTCTTTGGCGTTTTATTTACGTACTGAATTACTCTTTTGGCGAATTTGAATGTTCTTTCCTCTAAATCGTATTTTTTGGCTTTTTGAATTTCGAATTTTATCATTTGTTTCGAATTTCGATATTCGGATTTCGGATTTAAAATATAGCTTTACCCGTAACCGTGATGACTGTAACTACTGTTGCTGCTATTAGGACACCGAGAGTCGCGGCTATAAATGTTGGTAAAAAGTGTATACGCAAGAGCGACGCTATGAGGCATCCTGTCCATACGCCTGTGCCTGGAAATGGTATGCCAACGAAAAGCATAAGCCCTAGCGCCTCGTACTTTTCTATAAGTCCTGAGCGCTTCTTTGCCCTTGCTAAAAGCCAGTCAAAGAATATGCGCATACATTTGGTCCGCGAAAGTCTTTTGGAGATTGGGTCGAGTAAAAAATAGATGGGCGCTATTGGCAGGAGATTACCGATTACCGCATAAAAAAATACTGAGTAAACATCCTGTTTAAGCAGTAGAATGCCTATGGGTATAGATGCTCTTAATTCAGTAACAGGCAGGGTGCTTAATAATAAGACCGTTACTTTTGGCGACAATCCAAATGAATATAAAAAATTGACTACTGCCTCTTGCATAGCGTTTAAAGACGTCTCCACAGGGATTCATAGATAATAAGTTTTATAAATCTAAGCGTGTCAAAAAAAGGATTGATCTGGCTGGATTCACCCCCATATATCGAATCTATATTCACAAACGTTATGCGCAAATTGTGTCTTTTGGCTTCAATGAGCATCTCTGATTCTATCTCATACTTTGTAGTTCTCAGGCTCATCTTATCGATGGCATTCCTGGACAAGAGCCTGTATCCACATTGCGAATCTTCCACCCGGTCTCCCAGGATAAGCGATATTATAAAAGACATGAATATATTTGTACACCGCCTTACAAAAGGCATTTTCTTTGGATTGCGCATTCGATTCCCAAGTACAATATCCGCGCCTGACCGCTTGTATTCTTTTATGAATTTATCTATCTCCGCAAGATCATGCTGGCCATCACCGTCCATAGTGATAACAAAATCACAATCATTATCTAAGGCGTAGTCCATGCCTTCTCTGATGCATCGACCCTTGCCTACATTTTTAGAATGGACCACGAGCTCCGCCCCAAACTTATTCGCTTCGACGATAGTATGATCGCGAGAACCATCATCCACCACTACTACCCTGAAGTCCATTGCTCTTAGTTTTTTTACAATAGGGCCTATGGTCCTTCTCTCATTATAAGTTGGTATTACTATAAATACGCTCATAAATTATAACACAAACGCGTCTATTGGCGCCTCCCAGAATCTTCTGAATAAAAGCCACTGTTCCGGATACGCCTTGATATATTTCTCCATTACAGGCACAAAGCTCTCTGTCACTTTTTTAACCATTTCATCATCTGTGATGCCCGGTATTTTTTTTATTTCAATAGGTTTCTCAAATACCAACTTGTAGCTAAATCTATCCTGTCGTATGCAAAATCCGGGTATGATTGGCGAGCCTGTCTTTAAGCTAAGCGCTGCCGGACCCTTTGGAATGCTTGTTGGCACGCCAAAGAACTCCAGATCTATACCAGAATCCGTAAAATCCCTGTCTCCAACCAACGCAAGCATGCCATTCCTCAATAATGCCCTGATACAGCCTCTCATAACAGAACTCATACCGATCACCTTCATGCCATTCTCTTCTCTTTGTTTGATAAAAAAATCGTTTATCTTATTGTGTTTATGGTTCAAGGTGACGGCGGATATGTCATAGCCCTTTATGCCCATTGCCACTCCGGCTATCTCCCAGTTGCCAATATGACAGCTGAGAATAATGGCGCCTTTATTTTCTTTTAAAGCATTATCAACGTTCTCAATGCCCTCAACCTTAACACTCTTATCGATATTTTCTTTATTAAGTTTTGGCATTCTGAAGAAATCCACAAGGTATACACCAAAACTCCTAAAGACCTTTTTTACCGATGCATGGCATCCTGTGATATCTTTCTTAAGCACTATGCTTAAATTCTCAGTAACAGCCTCTCTGTCTTTTTTTGAAAGGCAATAGTGAATATCAGCAAATCTCTCCGCAAGCCAGTATACAACTCTTAAGGGCAGCGCATTTGAAAGAAAATAACCAGTTCTGTATAGAATATAAAAAAACATTTTATTTAATGTTTAATACCAGCTTTGCAATGTCTCTGGCCGCGTTTGGTCTTTTTAGTTCGCTAGCTTTTTTGCTCATCTGATCAAGTTTTGTATTATTCAAAAGCAGCTCCTTGGCAAGCACTACTATGTCATCGCTGTCTTCCGCCTTAACAGCTACTCCTTGCTGCAAAAGAAACTCTGTATTTTTTGCCTCTTGTCCTGGTATGGGGCGCACAATAATCATTGGCAGGTCTTTGCTTAATGCCTCTGATGTAGTAAGTCCGCCTGGTTTTGTAATGACCATGCTAGAAACCTCCATTAACTCATCTATGTTTTTCACATGACCAAGAATAAGTATTTTCTTCTTAGGATTGGTAATCTTTTTCTTTAGAGTCTTCTCAAGCTTTTTATTGGTGCCGCAGATTACCACTAACTGAAAAGGAATATCTATGCCCTCGAGCATATTGACTATATCTTCAACAGGCCCTAATCCCTGGCTCCCGCCCATAATAAGAACAACCGGGATTTTAGGATCAAGTCCGATTTCACTATGGACTCTGTTTTTATCATGGGTCACGCCAAATCTCGGATCGATTGGAATACCAAAGACCTTTATCCTAGACTCACTAACCCCATTTTTTACAAATCTCTCTTTGCATATCTCAGAGGGCGTAATATACCAGTCTACATCATTAAATATCCAGTAGGAATGCGGGGCATGGTCTGTCAGCACGCCTATCAACGGCAGACGCAGATTTAAATTCCTTTTGCAATCAGCTACCATGCCACACGGAAAAGCCTGCGTACACACAACCGCATCCGGCTTAAAATCCTTTAACAGCGTTTTTAATTTTTTAGAATTAAATCTGTGTATAGCGTCTCGTATGCCTTGGGCATTCTTTAAAATCTTTGGATTATCATAAAGATATTCCCATACCTCAGGTTTCTTCTTTATCACCTCCGCGTATGTCCTGCTGATCACCTTTTCGAGAATGGGATTAGTATATCCAAAAGCATTTATGTTAAGGGTCTGAACTGACGGCAAGACCTCTTTCAAGGCGCTTTCAATGGCAAGGCTGGCGCTATGGTGTCCGGAGCTCTCGGTTATGTACATCAAAAGGATCTTTTTTTTATCTGCCATTTTTCTTTATGAATCTCTCTATGCGCAGGCACGCCTCTTTTAAATCAGACATCTTGGAAGCATAGGATATTCTTATGTAATCTTTTCCTCCCGGCCAAAAAGCCGTACCGGGTACGACTGCCACCTTTTCTTTCTTTAAAAGTCGCTTTGCAAATTCCATAGAACCCATGCCTGTATTTTTTATTGAAGGATATATATAAAAAGCTCCGTCCGGCACAGGGCAGACCAGACCCATCTCGTTTATCCGGTCTACGATAAAGTCGCGCCTTCTTTTGTATTCGCGCTTCATCTCCTGCACGTAATGGTTTGAACCTTTCAGCGCCTCAATCGCTCCTATCTGCCCCATGATGGGAGAGCACAGCATTGTGTACTGATGGATCTTTGTCATAGCATCTATTATCTTTTTTGGACCGCATGCATATCCAATCCTCCATCCTGTCATTGCAAAGGTCTTGGAGAATCCATTCAAGTACACGGTTCGGTTCTTCATCCCCTTTAATGCGCAGAGAGGCGTATGCGGAAAATCATAAGTGAGTTCGTCATAGATCTCATCGCTTATGACAATAAGGTCATGTTTTATGAAAACTTTGGATAAGGCCTGGAGCTCTTTCTTTGAATAAGAAACACCTGTAGGGTTTGCGGGATAATTTAAGATTATCGCCTTTACGCCTTTAGATATATGTTTTTCCACGAGAGACGGGGTCAACTTAAAACTTGTCTTTTTGGTATCAATAATTACAGGTGTGCCCCCTGCCAGGAAAGCGACAGGATAATATGATACATAATAAGGCATGGGTATAAGCACCTTATCGCCTGGATTTAGAAGGCTGCGCAAGACAAGATCCATGCCCTCACTTACCCCTGTAGTGATAAGAACTTCTATATCGGGATCATACTCTACGCTGTGTCTGGCCTTAAGATATTTTGAAATCTGCGACCTTAATTCGTAAAGACCTTTATTGGAGGTATACGAGGTAGCGCCTTTTTCAATGGAATATATGCCGGACTCGCATATATTCCATGGTGTGACAAAATCCGGTTCACCCACGCCAAGAGAGATCACATCCTTCATCCCGATGACAAGCTCGAAAAATTCACGTATGCCTGATGGCGGTATTTGTTCGACTTTTTTGGATATCTGCATAATCAATCCTTAATGTTCTTCTCGACTTCGCTCGAAGAATATTGTTCGAGCGAACAAAGCGAGTCGAGAACTAAAACGATATAGCTATCCTCTTATTTCTCTCAGCCCTTTTAAGTACATCCCTATCCTCTTTGTATTTCTTTAAAAGAAAATGCGTGACTGTGCCTCTGACATTGTCAAGCGTTGCAAGTCGCCCAGAAACAAAACTCGACACAGCCTGTATATCTTTACCTTCCACGACCAATAAAAGATCATATGTCCCCGACAATAAATAACAGCTCACAACCTCTGGAAACCTGTATATCCTCTCAGCTATATGATCAAAACCATGTCCTCTCTGCGGAGCGATATTTACCTCTATTAATGCCCGCACAGCCCTATTGTTATCTTTTATGAGCTCCTTGTTCAAAACTGTCTTATATCTAAGGATTACTCCGTCTTTTTCAAACTTTTTTATTGTCTTTTTGACCACAGCAACGCTCTTCTTTACGCTTCTTGCTATTTCTTGTGGCGTTGTCCTCGCATCTTTTTCAAGGATCTCTAGTATTTCTTTCATTATGTGCCTCCTGTTTTATTCTATCACCGCCAACACGCTACCTACCTTAACTGTATCCCCTTCATTGGCAACAATCTTCTTTAATGTGCCTGCTGTATTTGATGGCACATTGAATGCTGCTTTATCAGTAGCCATTTCCACTAACTCATCTCCTTCTCCTACTGCATCGCCTTCCTTAAAGTGCCAGAAAGAAACAATTGCTTCATTCACGCCTTCCGCTAATTCCGGTAACTTAAACTCTGCCATACTAACCTCCTATTCCAAATACGATGATCTGGTAAACGGGCTGCAGGAGTATTTCTTGAAGCCCATCTCCTCTGCCCATCTTGAAAATTTAGTAAATTCTTCTGGCGCTAAAAATTCTTCGACTTCCAGGCAGTTTAAACCAGGCCGCAAGTACTGGCCTATGGTAATTATCTCACAACCTGCTTTCCTTAAGTCCTCCATCGAAACTCGAATCTCATCTCGAGTCTCGCCAAGCCCTACCATCAGGCCGCTCTTTGTCGTAACCTGGGTGCCCGCGTATCTTATGATCTCTAGCGATCTTTTATAATCTGCCTGCGCCCTGACTTTATTATACAATCTGGGTACGGTCTCTATATTATGCGAAAATATATCGGGTTTTGCAAGAATAACTTTGTCTATACAGCCGCGCTTCCCAAGAAAGTCAGGAACAAGTATTTCTATTCTTAAATCGCTGTTAGACTCCCTTAATATCTTAATACAATCCGCAAAATGGCCTGCGCCGCCATCCTCTAAATCATCACGCGTAACAGAGGTTATAACCGCATTGCGAACCCCAAGTCTTTTGATTGTCTCTCTTATATCAAAGAGCTCTTTCTTGTCAGGCAAAGGTAATCTTTTCTCTGTCTTGATCGCGCAAAATCCGCACGAGCGCGTACAGTAACTACCTAATATCAAAAAGGTACACTTGCGTCTTGAAAAACAATCGTATATATTAGGGCACTGCGCGCTCTGGCATACAGTATTGATCCCGGAATCACGCAGAAGCTCACGAATCTCAGTTACATTTTTATCAACTCTTACTGACTGTCTCAGCCAATAAGGGAATCTTTTTAAACGTCGAGACGAGTCTATTTTTAGCATCATCCATGTCTATTTCGCGCTGCAGCAAATTTTTTAATGACGTGATTTCCACGCCCTCGATGCCGCATGACCTGATAAATGAAAAAGGCATAAGGTCAGTATTGATATTTACGGCCAGGCCATGATACGTGACCCATTTTTTTACGCCTATGCCTATAGATCCGATCTTTTTATTGTCGGTCCACACACCTCTGAATCCAGGCCTTTTTTCTGTAAGAATCCCGTATTGCGATAAAAAAGCTCTTCCGATCTCTTCCAGAAACTCTAAAAATCTATGTATGTCCCGACTCTCATTTTCCAGTTTAAAGATCGGGTATGCTATAAGCTGACCAGGGCCATGATATGTAACATCTCCGCCTCTATCAGTATGAATTATATCTATCTCGCGCCTGAATATATTCTCCTCTGAGCCGGTCCTGCCTATTGTCACAACTGGGTTATGCTCTGTTATAAGCAATGTATTCTCACAAGTCCCCAGCGCAACTTTTCTTGCAAGATCTGTTTGAATCTGGTACGCCTCTAAAAAACCAGTTAAACCCAAGTTGATTATCTGCATTTTAGCTGAAAGCTGCCTGCCCCGTACCTGAGCAAAGCGAATGGTATGGGGACAGCCGATAGCTTATCTAAACCTCACCCTGTACGACTCCAAGTGCTTTGCCATGCCTTCTATCTTCGCTATCTTCTCAATCGCTTCTTTTTCTCTTTCGAGCGCCTTTTTGGAATACGAGATCGTGTGCGTTGTCTTTAAAAAAGAACGCACGCTAAGCCCTGAGAAAAACCTGGCTGTGCCTCCTGTTGGCAGAACATGACTTGGACCTGCCACATAATCTCCCACGCACACAGGCGAATACGGTCCTATAAACACCGCGCCTGCATTATTAATGAACTTCAATATCCTTCTGGGATTTTTTATAAACACTTCGAGATGTTCAGGCGCGATCCTGTTTATAACCTCCGCTGCCTGCTGGAGATTTTTTGCCAGTACAATATAACCCTTGTCCACTTCTTTTCTCATTGCGCGGGCAAATTTCTTTGATGTAGTGACAAGAATTGCCAGGCCTTTCAAGTGTTCTGCCTGAGCCTGCATGTCCTCTATTACATAATCCTTATCTGAAAACTGGTTAGCCAGTATTACAACCTCGCTCGGACCCGCAAGCATATCTATGTCAACATAACCGTACACCTGGCGCTTTGCCTCAGTTACATAATCATTGCCCGGACCCACGACCTTGTCCACCTTTGGTATGGTCTTTGTGCCAAACGCAAGGGCAGCTATGGCCTGCGCGCCGCCAACCTTGTAAACCTCATCCACCTTTAAGAGATTCGCCACTGCGAGTATATGAGGGTCAACACTGCCGAATTTTGTTGGCGGAGTCGCGAGTATTATTCTTTTCACGCCAGCTATCTTTGCCGGCAAAACACTCATGTAAACACTTGAGACAAGCGGTGCCGTGCCTGCCGGCACATATATGCCGACGCTTTCAATAGGCCTGAAGATCTCGCCCAGCTGAATACCTTCCGCATCTTTTATCTTCCATGGCTTGGGCAATTGTTTTCTGTGAAATTTTTCTATGTTCCCGATTATGGTCTTGAGGCTCGATATAAAACCAGTATCTATGTTCTGGTACGAGCCATTGATCTCATTTGCGCTGACCTTTAGATCTTTTGGAGACAGCTTTACCTTGTCAAACATCCTGGTATACCTGATAACTGCTTTGTCCCCGTCCTCTTTCACGCCATCCACGATCCTGCGCACCTTTTCTGTCACGCGTTTTTTATTGCAATAATATCGCCCGCAGAGCTTTTGTATTTCCTTGCTGGAAAGACTTAATATTTTCATAAACGCTCCTCTAAAATATCTTCTGCTTTTTTTAATATTTTCTTAATATCAATATTGGCGCGCGCGCCTGCCTGGGCAAAATTAGGCCTGCCGCCGCCTTTTATGCCAAACTCCGAACCTATCTCATTCAACACCTTGACAGCGTCCATATTTGCCTGAACCCCGACAACCATTGAAAATTTCCCGTCCTTTTCCGAGACCAGAACAAAGATCAACTCCTTTATCCTGCCCTTTACCATATCAGCTGTTTTTCTCAGCATACCCATATCCGCATTGCTGATCTCCGCGACAATAACATCGCGCCCCTTGATCTTCTTCGCATCTTTCAAAATCTCATCAATGTTCGAAGAAGCAAATCTGTCGCTGACAATATTCAGATCCTTCTCCGCTTTTTTAAGTCTCTTTGTCAGTTTTTCTATTTCTTTAAGTATGTTATCCGGCGAAGTCTTTAATTCATTCGCTATCTCTTTTACCAGATCCATACTTTCCTGGATTTTTTTATTCGCTGCTTCTCCTGTAATAGCCTCGATCCTTCTTACTCCGCCCGCTATGGAAGACTCTGAGAGGATCTTGAATCTGGCGATCTCTCCTGTATGTCTTACATGCGTACCGCCGCATAATTCCTTACTATACCCGCCCACTGAAACCATTCTCACTGTATCCGCGTATTTTTCTCCGAAAAGCGCGATAACGCCTTGCTTCTTTGCCTCTTCCAATAAAAGCTCTTTAACGCATACCAGACCATCTTCTTTTATCTTTTGATTCACAATATCCTCTACCCTTGAAAGCTCCTCGCCTGTAAGCGCCTTAAAATGAGTGAAGTCAAATCTCAGATGATCCGATGCGACTAAAGAACCAGCTTGCTTCACATGTTGGCCAAGTACCTTCCTCAATGCATTGTGTAAAAGATGTGTGGCTGTATGATTTTTCCCAATCATATCTCTGCGTTTTATGTCTATCCTCGCTACTACTTTATCGCCTGCTTTTAACGTTCCCTCTTTCATCTTTACCTGATGTTGGACTCTCCCGGCAAGATCGATCGCATTTATAACCTCTGCAATAACTTTTCCATTCTTGATCAACGCTCCGGTATCTCCTATCTGGCCGCCTTTCTCGCCATAAAAATTTGTTTTCTTCAAAAAAACAGAGTCCCCTGAAACCTGCAGGACTTCAGTCTCGAGTTCTTCCTCATTCTCTACAAAGATACTTTCGTCTGGCAATTTTAGATTTACATCACCTTTGACATCAAATATGGCGCCTTTTATCTTACTGGAAGTACGCGACTTGGCGCGTTGTTCATCCATACATTTTTCAAAACCTTTAAGATCTACCTTTGTTTCCTCTATAGTCGCAATCTCCTGTGTCAGCTCCAAAGGAAAACCATAGGTATCATATAGCCTAAACACATCTTCTCCGGCAATAGTGCCTGAAGAACGAGCTATTATCTCATTCAATTTCGCAAGGCCTTCTTCTATAGTGTTTTTAAATCTCTCTTCCTCCGCAAGAACAACTTGTGCAATATCTTCCCTTTGTTTTGTTAGTTCAGGGTATGGTTTTTTCATGACATTTACTACAACAGGTACTATCTTATACAAAAACGGTTGTCCTTTTGTACCCATTGACTTTCCATACCAGAATGCCTTTCTTATTAACTTACGGATAACATAGCCTCTTTCTTCGTTCGAAGGCAATGCTCCATCCCCTATGGCAAAAGTAACCGCTCTTATGTGGTCGGCAATAGCATTAACCGTGTTAATATTTGGACTTCTTCCTGCGTAATTTATTATTTCATTGACGATAGGCTCAAATGAATCTATCTCAAAGTTTACCTTTTTACCCTGCATGACCCTTGTAATCCTCTCAAGCCCCATACCCGTATCAATGTTTTTATTTGGCAATGGCTCAAGCTTTCCGCCATCTTGCCTGTCAAACTGCGTAAAGACAAGATTCCATACTTCTACGCCATCCGGGCCTCCATAAAAAATCTCAGAGCATGGACCGCATGGCCCATTAGGACCCTGGCTAGGCGCGCTCGCTGGCCAAAAATTATCTTTTTCTCCCAGCTTTAGGATTTTTTTCTCGGAAATCTTTATTTCATTCTTCCAGATATCGCATGCCTCGCTATCATCTTTATACACTGAGACCCACAGGTCTTTTTCCTTGAGACCTAGCTCCTGCGTCAGAAACTCCCAGGCCCATTCTATTGCCTCTTTCTTAAAATAATCTCCGAATGAAAAATTCCCAAGCATTTCAAAGAACGTATGATGATCAGGCGTCTTCCCCACATTCTCAAGGTCGCCTGTACGCAAACACTTCTGGCAAGTCGCAGCCCTTCTTGGGCCCTTCACCCTACCAAGAAACTCTTCTTTAAATTGATTCATACCCGCGCCTGTAAAAAGAAGGCTGGGATCATTGGCGGGAACAAGTGAATCGCTTGGATAAATCTTGTGTCCGCGCTCCTCAAAAAATTTCAAAAACCGCTCGCGTATCTCGTCTGTTGTCATCATTCCTTTACTACAACATATCCTCTATACGTCCCGACCAGCACATCGCCTGAAACACCTCTGATCGCATCTCTGTAGTCTTTCAAACTCTTGATCCTCATTCTATTTATCTCGTAAATCACATCCCCTGAACGCATACCGGATTCCTCAGCAGGACTGCCTGCTTTTACATCTACTACAATAACTCCAACACCCGTGCTCAGTTTAAAACGGCTCGCCATCTCAGGTGTAATCTCAGAGACCTCGAGTCCTCTCCAAAATTTACCATCTATGGGCTCTGTCTTTGCCTTTTCTCCGCTTTGTGTCAGCGCGGTTCTCTCATCAGGCCTCTGCCCTATTTCCACTTCAAAAGAATATATTTCTCTCTTTCTTATTATGCCTAATTTTGCCTTTTCGCCAATATTCTTTTTCAATACCATCCTGATCAAGTCTTGCGTATTCCTTACTTTTTCATCATCAAAAGACGCGACTATGTCTCCTGGCCGTAACCCAGCCTCTTCGGCAGGGCTGTTTTCTAAAATCCTCGATATCAAAACCCCAAATTTGCTATCCAATCCAAAATACTCAGCCAAACTAGAATCAACATCCTGTATGATCACGCCGAGCCAGCCGTAAAGGATCTTTCTCCCTTGCTTCAAGTCTTCCATAATTCTCTTTGCTGTATTAACAGGCACTGCAAAGCCTATACCCTCAGACCCTCCGCTTAAAGTAAATATCGCTACGTTTATGCCGATTACCTCCCCGTGGATATTCACAAGAGGTCCTCCGCTATTACCTGGATTTATAGCCGCGTCAGTCTGTATCAAATCAGAATATTCTCTTACTCTCTTATCTGTCCTTGGAAGGCTCCTGCCTAAAGCGCTTATTACTCCCACAGTAACAGTGGGTTCAGGATTTTTTACCGCAAACGCAAATGGATTACCGATCGCAATAGCCCAATGGCCTATTTGCACGCTATCTGAATCGCCAAGTCTCGCAACAGGGAGATCGCCTCTTGGCTCTATCTTAACAACCGCAAGATCCGAATGCACATCTGAACCTGTCAGCTGGCCCTCAAACTCCCTTCCGTCAGGCAAAGTCACGGTAATCTTGTCCGCGCTGCCAACCACATGTTCATTTGTAAGGATATACCCTTCCTTATCTATAATAACTCCTGATCCAAGGCCTGCGCGCTTAAGCTCCCTGTCAGGACCAGCCATAAAGAAATCGTCAAAGAAATCTTTGAAAAAATCATCTTGAAACTCCGCGAGTGGATAATACCTGGTCTGATAATGCTCTATCTGTTCAATGCTTATGCTCACTACAGCCGGCCCAACCTCCCTGGAGACCTTGACAAACGAATCCTGCAGGTTAAGCGCTTCCTGAGCAGGCTGGGCATTTGCTACGCACGGCAGTAAGAAAAATGTCAGCATTATTATAAATCTTTTCAATTCAAATCCCTCTGTTGTGAGTTGTGTGGGTGGGTTGTGAGTCTTACCCCCATCCCCACAACCAATTGTTATCTTACTTCTTTGCCTTCGCCACCAACGCTTCCCTGATCTTTTTCTCGATCTCATTCGTGACTTTTGCATTGCTTCTCAAAAAATCTCTCGCTGATTCCCTGCCCTGGCCGATCTTTTCACTGCCAAACGTTACCCATGAACCGGACTTTTCCAGGATTCCCGCGTCAACGCCTAAGTCCAGAATTGCGCCTGAGCGTGAAATGCCCTCGTCATGCAAGATCTCAAACTCTGCCTTTTTAAAAGGCGGGGCAACTTTATTCTTCACGACCTTTGCCCTCACTCTTGTGCCGATCACATTGTCACCTGCTTTTATAGAAGTTATTCTTCTTAAATCAATCCTTACTGAAGAATAAAATTTCAATGCGCGGCCGCCGGTAGTGGTCTCAGGGTTGCCAAACATTACACCTATCTTTTCCCTTATCTGATTTATAAATATAACACATGTGTTGGTCTTTGAGATAATAGCCGTCAGTTTGCGTAATGCCTGCGACATAAGCCTCGCCTGAAGCCCTATGTGCCTGTCTCCCATTTCCCCTTCGATTTCTGCCTTTGGCACAAGCGCCGCGACAGAATCAATAACTATCAGATCTACTGCGTTAGACCGCACAAGCATCTCAGCGATATCCAGCGCTTGCTCGCCTGTGTCTGGCTGAGAGATCAAGAGATCGTCAAGATTTACGCCCAATTTCTTTGCATAAGTCGGATCCAACGCGTGCTCAGCATCTATAAAAGCAGCTACTCCGCCCAGCTTTTGGACCTGCGAGATAATGCTTAGAGTCAATGTGGTCTTTCCGCCTGCCTCAGGTCCATATATCTCCACGACCCTGCCTCTTGGCACGCCTCCGACACCCAGAGCCAGATCAAGCGGCAATGCGCCTGTTGGAATAGCGTCTACCTCGAACTTTGTTTCCTGACCCAGCTTCATAATAGCGCCCTTGCCAAACTGTTTCTCTATCTGCGAAACCGCCGTATCTAACGCCTTTTCCTTATTGCCTTTAGCTGTGATCTTTTTCTCTTCTTTTTTTGCTTCTTTCTTCACCATGCAACACCTCCCCTTTTTTTGTTATGTCATAAAATTATACAACCCTGTCTACTTAAAGTAAAGCGAATTATGTGTTCACCTCCTTCCTACTTACATTAGACACATATTGTAGCAATTTTCTTTCAAAAATTATTGCCTTAAGGGAAAATATTGCCTATAATAAGATCTATGGAAATTTCCGCTCATATAATATGCATAGGCAATGAAATCATGCTAGGCCATATCAATAACACAAATGCCCAGTATATTTCAGAGAAGCTCTCTAGCATCGGCATAAAGACTGCAGAACATCTATCCATTCCTGATGATCCAAAGGTTATTGTAAATTCAATAAAAAGTAGTCTGCGCGACGCCAATATCGTAATAGTTACGGGTGGTCTAGGTCCTACGGTAGATGACCTGACGCTTGACTGTATCGCAAAAGCTCTGGACAAAAAACTGATCTTCAGAGACAATGTCGCAAATCACATAAGGCAACATTTCAAAAAACGCGGCATAAAAATGCCAAAGAATAACCTGCGCCAGGCGCTCGTACCTCAAGGCGCAACTACGATATTAAACAATATAGGCAGCGCTCCAGGATTAATAATTCATGGCGGAGGCGAAACCTCCACCACGTCAACTGGGGGGGGGCCCCCCCCTCCGCCATCTTGATCGCGCTCCCTGGAGTACCTTTTGAAATGCGCTCCATGATGGAAAACACTGTGCTGGGTTTCCTTAAAAAGAAATTCTCTCCGGAGAAGTTCATCAAATCCCGCGTAATAAAAATAACGGGTTTGTCAGAATCAAAGGTAAATGAAAAAATCGAGGATATATTGAAATTAGGCGGAAACGTCCAGATGGGAATATATCCCCACCCCGAAGAGATCACAGTAAAGATAACTGTAACTGACAAAAAAACTGACTCTACAATAAAAAAGATAGAGAGAAAGATCAAATCGAGACTTGGAAATCATATATTTGGCTATGATGAAGAAAGATTGGAGGAAATTGTTGGCAGGCTTCTTTTGAAAAAGAAAAAAACTTTAGCAGTCGCTGAATCCTGCACAGCCGGGCTTTTAGCAAATAGAATTACTGACGTCTCAGGAAGTTCAAGATATTTCAAAATGGGCCTAATCACCTACAGCAATGAATCCAAAAATAAACTGCTTAATGTGCCCAAAAACACCATAAAGCAGCACGGCGCTGTTTCTAAGCAAGTTGCAAGCTCAATGGCTAAAAATGTACGGCTATTAGCTGGCGCAAGCATGGGAATTGGCATCAGCGGCATCGCAGGTCCAACCGGCGGCACCAAAACAAAGCCCATCGGCTTAGTCTATATCGCTCTCTCAACAAAGAAAAAAACCATCTGCAAAGAATTCCGCTTCCTTGGCCAGCGAAATATCATCAAGTTTAAGACAACCCAAGCCGCACTAAACTTACTAAGATTAACCTCGTAGGTTGCCTTCGGCAACCTACGAGGTTGGACAGGTTAACATGATCCGCGCCTTCATTGCCGTAGAAATCGACCAATCCAGCAAGCAGAAAATCAGTAAGCTAATCTCTTTCTTCAAGCAAGCAAACGCCGACGTAAAATGGGTCAATGAAAACCAGATGCATTTGACATTAAAATTTCTAGGGAATATTAAAGAGACACGAGTCCAGGAAATCTCAGATACGCTGGAATCTATTGCAAATGATACAAGCGTCTTCAACATTCACCTCTCTAAAATAGGCGCATTCCCAAACATACATAAACCAAGAGTTATCTGGATAGGAATAGATAAAGGCGCGGAAAACCTGAAAAACCTAGCTGCTCAAATAGAAAACAAACTGGAAAAAACAGACTTTACAAAAGAAAAGCGCGAGTATAAAGCTCATCTCACGCTCGGCAGGGTAAAATCATTAAAAAATATATCTCGTCTAACAAAATTAATCAGCAAAACAAACTTTAAATCAGAAAGCGAAATCCAAATCCAAAAACTAACCCTATTCCAAAGCACGCTAACTTCAAAAGGTGCAATCTATACACCCTTAAAAGAACTAGCCTTAAAACAACAAAAAGACACCTTCCCGATTGGACCGGTAGACGTCTCCTAATTCTCTAATTCTCTAATTCTACTCCTAATTCTAATTGAATTCTAATTCTAGAGGTCAGAACAAATCTTTATAATATTGTTCCTTATTGCTTCCAATGTTGGATCGCTCTCTGAACAAAACCCCCTTTAAGCCAAATATCTTTATAGGTCTGAGTTACGCTTATTTATCTGAACCGTACGAACTTCTTTTAAAACATCTTTTATGGCCCGTATCAATGCTGTAAATTTCCTTGGTATATTGCTCCCCCTTGAAAATTTTATACCCAGGCCGTAGCCACCGATGCGTTTTGGGCTTTCGTTTTTTTCAGAGCTCCATATCACCCTATAAAATTCTCCCTTAGCTTTCTTATTCAATAATGGCAATATGTAAAAACCGTTACCAAAAACAAAAGAGCTCTTTTCAGACGCAGTTGATTTTTTAAGCGCCTCTAATTTTTTAATCGTCTCTTCATCTCTTGCAGCTATGAGCACTATATGTTTGCGTCCCCCTGTAATAGAGTTATAATTTAATTTTTTGATGCCAGAAAAAATTCTGCATATATCGCCCCTTCTTAGCTTATCAACGATAAGCGACCCATTTAATAGCACTACATTGTCCAGATACTTAGAGCGCACCTTTCTTGTTATGTTAAAAGACAAATTTTTGACCATAAGGACATCATCTTCTTCTTCAGAGTTAATTATCTCTATCTTTGCTCTTAATTTATAAAAAGAAGCGTAGCCAACACTTATCCTGACAACTACATCAACCCCTTCCATTTTGCCAAAAGCATAACAAACCCTATCATAGCCATCTGCCAAAACATCTAAAATAAGATCTCTCAATTTTATTTCTTTAGCTTTACCATGATATCTGTAGGTATCTTTATTATAATATGGTTTGATTTTCTTTTGCACTTTGATAGCTATTTTTTTAGACAATTCGGCTAGAATTATTTTTCGATTCTCTACTTCCCCTGCTCTATTCTTATCAAATTCAAATAACTCTTTTGCACCTTTAATATATAAGTTTAAAGTACAGTTTTTCAGAAACCATCTGATTCCAGCAGTCTCCCGGCGCCTTAAACTATAAAGCACCTGATCAATAACATATGAATACGCTGCTTTTTCTATCTCATTATTGTTTATGACTTTTTTGGCCAATATTCGATAAGCCATGATTGCCTCACCCTGCTCGTCGTTGTAAACGCTGAAATCCGAAAAATCAAATTTTTTTCTTACAAGAGTCTTGATTTTAACAAAATAAGCTATATCTTTGTCTGGTTTTAAGGTATCAGCCTCCTCATTGATAATATTATCTATCGCTATCTCGCATCTTTTTTTAAACTCTTCAAAATCTTTCGACTCTAGCCTTGCCAATTCTACATAAGGATAATCTGCTTTATCTTCTCTAAAATTATAGGATTTGCCTGATTCTGACAGTTTAAACAATAGCCCTGTAAATAGTTCAAATTCATTGACACTCTCTGCCCCTTTTAACGCATCGTCCAGCATGGTTTTCAGTTTTTCGCCCTGTAATTCTTCGTCCATCTTATAAAAACTGATCGTTTTTAAGGTATTAAGCTTATCAAGGTTTGTCGAATACTCAAACTTTTTCAAGACACCTAAAATAGACCTTATTTCTTTCCCTATGCTTGTTTCCTCATTATAAAAATAAAGTAACCCTGTTAAATTATCGGCAAATGAATCAATATCCATAATAAAATCTTTCTCTTTAGATAGATTTTGCATGCTATCCTGATAATCCCGTAAACTCTCGTTGGCTATAACATCTTTAAGTTCTTTGGAAGCCGGTATCTTCCCTGATAAAATGTATTGCCTGATATTCAAAAAATCTGTGCTTGTCATTTCTTTTGTTTTGATGTTTTCAACCGAAATCTTCCAATGCTCGTTTAATGAATTTTCTATGCAAGGGAAATCTTCTTGCAACTCATTAAGCGCATTAAAAAATGCCAGGGCGTGGTCTTCCAGGCCGGTCAAACGTAATGAATCAAGTATTCTTGTTATGCGTTTGAAATTATGGTTATGATTGTCTTTATCGACATCCAGCCAGTTTTCACTTTGTTCTGTAAAATTTGCTGAGCGTTCTATTGTCACTTTGCCATCATGCACTGCATATTGAAATCCATAAAAATCAAGCATAAGGCCGAATGACCTGAGCATATTTGTCCTAAGCTGACGCGTAATCTTTGTAGTTCCATGAAATACCTGAATATCTTCTTTGGTAAGTATAGGGATAAGCCCAGCTTTATTTGTATCTTTTTCCAGGATGACATCTATTGTCATAATCTGCGCTAATTCTATGATGGCATCCATAAGATTTTCAGGATACTCATCCGTAGGGAATAAAAATTGAATATATACTTTATGCTTTTCTAATACATGGTAATCAAAATTCCAAAAATTATGTATAAAATTACCGAATTGGTCCTTTCTTCTCCCTAACAAAAAATTCAACCTTTGAGACAGACTCTGTAAATTACCCTGTTCGTTTCTTTCAGGAGAAAAGCCAGAAATAATCTTGCTCCCATCCGCCCCTTCTGCCACAGAAAGCTTGCCTTTATTAATCAAATCCCTTATTTTATCTTTTTCTTTCATGGTTGTTTCAGGATACACAACCAGCTCTTCCTTAAATCCCTCATCAATATAACTCAAGGCTTCCTCAGGAAGTAAAAATCTATTAAATTTAAACTCCTTAGGAAAAAATCCTTTACTCTTGCCGATAGACTCCGCCATGCTCCTATAGTCACCACCGATAGGGACTCGTAATGCAAAAACCAGCCCCACCAAAACAATCTTCAACTTATAACCTTTTCCAATCCCCATCATAATCCACGCATAAAAATAGCCCTGACGGACTATATAGCTCCTATATTTTATTTATATTATATCATATTGCGTCAATAAATGTCTATTGATTTATTTTTGTGATGCTGTATACTACCTGCAGTATCAGATTGGTATATATGCCAGCCATCAGGTCATCCAACATGATTCCCATGCTGCCGTTTAGTTTTTCCAGGTTTTTTATAGGGTAGGGCTTTACTATGTCGAAGAATCTGAAGAGGATAAAGGCTGAGGCTATGTAACCTATAGTGGGCGGTAAAAGGTATAAAGCTACGAGCATGCCTGCGAATTCGTCTATTACTATCTCGCCTGCGTCTTTACCGCCAAGAAGCTTTTCTGCCCTTCCCGCGGTTAAAAGACCCAGAACAATACACAAAATAATGCTCGCTCCCATCATCTGAGGACTATTCTTAACAGCTCCGTAAAGAAATAGCGCTGCAAAACTCCCAATAGTGCCTGGCGCCACAGGAAAATAGCCTATATAAAAAACAGTTGCGATCAGCTTACAAAATACATTTACCCCGTTCCAAATCTTAACGCTATTAATCATATCGCATCCCTTGAAATATTCATCAAAAGATTTGGAATGGGGCTCATCCCTCACCCATAAAAATATTTTTATTTTTTATCATAAAAGAAACGCCTGACGCCAAAGTCATCGCTATTGTAATAAACATCAGGATGTATACAGCGTTGGTATAATAACCGATGTATTGAAGAGTAAAACCAGAATCCCTGATTATAAGGAATATCAGTATGAATATCACTGCCACTATCTGCGAAACAGTTTTGTGTTTTCCCGCGATTTCAGCCGAGAGCACCTTCTTTCTTGTAAGCGCCAGCACCCTTATACCTGTTATCACTAATTCCCTCGCAATAATCACCATTACCATCCACGCGGGTATTATCTTCATCTCGACAAATGCAAGAAATCCACCGAGTATAAGTATCTTATCGGCAATAGGGTCCATTAATTTGCCAAAATCAGAAATGGAATTCGTCTTTCTTGCGATAAGACCGTCATAGTAATCTGTAAGCGACGCTACTAAAAATACGGCAAGAGCAAAAAATTTCGCGCCGATGCCTCTGATAAAAAGGCAAAATATGAAAATACCCGCTAAAATTATTCTTGATATTGTAAGTTTATTCGCCAGGTTCATATAAGACCTATCCGACCTCGTAGGTCGACCTCGTAGGTCGACCTACGAGGTCATACTCATACGTATCTGTTATTTTCATCCTGTAAAACTCGCCTATCTTTAAATCTTTGCCCTTTACATGCACGACACCGTCTACTTCCGGGGCATCGTATTCAGTCCTGGCAATATTTTTTTCATCAACTAATACCTTTAGCGTTCGGCCTTTAAACCTTTCGTTGACCTCACGTGATATTTCCTGCTGCAACAACATTCCTGCGCTAAAGCGTCTTTCTTTCTCTTTTTCAGATATCTGCTGTTTAAACTTATGCGCAGGCGTACCTTCTTCCCTAGAATACCTGAAAAGACCCAATCTTTCAAATTTAATTTCTTTGATAAACGCTAAGAGCTCCTGAAACTCTTTTTCTGTCTCACCCGGGAATCCCACGATGAATGATGTGCGTAACGCTACGCCCGGAATTTCTTTTCTGATATATTTTATCAATGAGACAATATCTTTCTTGGTAGTCTTTCGGCCCATTTTCTTCAATATCCTGTCGTTTATATGCTCAATAGGCAGGTCAATATATTTACATATGCTCCTGCTATCTCGTATGACCCTTATTGCATCTTTTCCCAGATTTACAGGGTGGGCATAAAGAAGTCTGATCCATCTATCTCCTGAAATCTTATCAAGTCTTTGCAATAACTCTGCTAATCTTTCATGCGCCGAAGTATCCTGGCCCACCAGGATTATCTCTTTAGCAATACTTTCTTCAGCCTCTTTAATGATCGAATCAAAATCCCTTGCCTTATATGGCCCTTTTAGATACGGTATTATGCAATACGTACATCTATTCTTACACCCCTCTGAAATTTTAATATACTTATAATGAGCCGGGGTTAGTCTTGAAGCATAATTCTCTTTAAATACAGAGACTACACCTCTAAATTCATCTATTTCTTTGAGTTCTTTTTTTAACTCTTTACTGTATCTTTGCGGAAGACATCCCGCTACTATTATTCTTTTTACTTCACCCGCCTTCTTGGCGTCTATTACCTTTAAAATAGTCTCTATGGACTCTTTTTTTGCATCCTCAATAAACGCGCATGTATTTATAACCACGGTATCCGTTCCAATCGCGCCTTCTTTAAACGCGTAGCCCTTGCTTGCAAACTCAGACATAATATGCTCTGAATCAACAAGATTCCTCGGACAACCAAGGCTTATTATAGTGAATGTCTTGCTCATAAAATTAACGCTGGTTCACGCAGACAAAAAAATGCCCGCCTCCGGCGAGGCAGGCGTAATAAATCGTCTGTACCCGTGTAAAAAATTAATCCTTTATCCCGTCTTTTGTGACAGTGACTGTTTTCTTCTCTCCTTTTTTGCCTGGGATGCCGAGGTTTTTTCCATTGAAGCTCAGTGTTACGCCTCCGGCATTACCCAGCTCCAAATCTATCCTGGTCTTTGCTTCCCAGCTATCAGAAGCGCCTTTTTTTAAGATGCCTCTAAACAAAAGCTCTTTGCCATTCATAACCTGAATCCAAGTGTTGTAACGCGCTGTAATCTCGACTCTAAAGCTTTCTGCGGTCGCAACAACTACCGGGGCGACCTTTACCGGCGCAGCTTTGACAGGCGCAGCTTTGACAAGCGCGACCTTTACCGGAGCAGCTTTTACCGGCGCGACCTTAACAGCGGCGCTACGCTCTTTATGTTTAACGGAAATGTTTCGTATAAATCTCCCTACCTGTACAAAGCCAAAGGCAAGCAAATATACGCTGAAAAAAACCACAAGTCCAAGCCCTATATGACGTTTGTGCTTTAAAAACCAATCGCTTTTGGGCTTTTCAGATTTTATGGCTAGCTTAGGCTCAGGCCTTTTTTTTCCGCTTAATAAAAATTCTTTTACTATTTTTTCTTCAAGCGCTCCCAGAAACTGCGAGTAGGATTTAATAAAGACTCTTGCGTAAAAAGGCTCTGTTGTCTTTAAAATACTATCTTCTTCTATTGTGGATATGATATTCTTGGAGATACGTGTTCTTTTCGAGGCATCTTCTATGGAGAGATGTCTTGCTTCGCGGATATTCTTAAGTGTTTTTCCAAGTGATTCAGACATTATTATTCTTACGCAGACCCTTCTTCTTGTTCAAGAACATCTTCTTTAACTTTGTACTCAGCTATCAGGATCTCTCTTGGCTTGCTGCCTCTGAATGGACCTACTATGCTTTCCTCTTCCATTGCGTCTATTAATCGCGCAGCCCTAGTATAGCCCAGCCTGAGCCTGCGCTGCAGCATTGAAACAGAGGCCTGGCCCGTCTCGAGTACCATCTTTACTGCTTCGTCGAAAAATTCGTCTTTTTTAAAGCCACCCCGCCCTGACACGCTCTTTTTCTGCTGCTCGAGTATCGCGTCATCATAGATAGGATCTCTCTGTTCTTTCACTGAATTAACAACCTTTTCTATCTCAGAGTCTGTCAAAAGAGTGCCTTGCGCGCGTATAGGCTTTGCGTTTCCAGGCTCTAAAAATAACATATCGCCTTTGCCCAATAATTTATCAGCGCCATTCATGTCCAGAACAGTCCTTGAATCCACTTTTGACGCCACCTTAAAAGAGATCCTTGCTGGAAAATTCGCTTTTATAACGCCTGTTACAACATCTACGGATGGCCGTTGCGTCGCAAGGACTATATGTATGCCCACTGCCCTTGAGAGCTGCGCGAGCCTTGTAATCGCGTTCTCAACATCCTGCTGCGCCACTATCATAAGATCTGCCAGCTCATCTATAATCACTACAAGATAAGGCATCTTTTCGTCAGATTTCAGGTTAAAGGCATCTATATTTCTTGCTACAATCTTTGCAAGTTTTTTATATCTCGTCTCCATCTCATTCACGACCCATTCAAGAACGCCTGAAGCCTTTTTTGAATCTGTAACCACAGGGCACAGAAGATGCGGCAGGCCATTATAGATAGCCAACTCCACCATCTTTGGGTCCACCATTATGAATTTCAATTCATCTGGCGTGGCATTATAGATCATGCTCATTATCAGAGAATTAACACAAACGGTCTTGCCTGAACCAGTAGTGCCTGCTATCAAAAGATGCGGCATGTCGCCAAGATCAGCCACTACGCTGCGTCCGGCAATATCCTTCCCAAGCGCCATGGCAAGCTTTGAAGAACCTGCTTTTTTCTGATACTCGCGAGACTCAAGAATCTCCCTTAAGCAAACAAGAGATGTACTTTGATTCGGAACCTCTATGCCCACTGCTGATTTGCCTGGTATAGGCGCTACGATCCTGACTGTAGTCGCCTTCATAGTAAGCGCGATATCATCGCTTAAGGCTGTAATTTTATTCACCTTTACGCCAGGCGCTGGCTGCAGCTCGTACCTGGTAATGACAGGTCCCTTGTTTATCTCCACCACCTTTGCCTCTATGCCAAAATCCTGAAGAGTCTCTTCTAATACCCTGGCGCTTCCTTCTAAATCCTCGCCCTTCACATTCTCCGGCTGAGATGAGGGCATATTTAATAATTCCAAAGAAGGAAGATTGTAGTCTCCGACTATCCTTGGCTTAAGCTTAATTGGCTTTTTAGGGGCAGGTTTTGGCTCAGAAATTATCTTGGGTTTTGGCAATACAATCCTGGGAGGCATAGGTTTTCCTGCATCTTTTTCTTCTTTTTTCTCGTCTCTCGTTACTCGTCTCTCGTTACTCACCACTTTAACTGCTGGTCTCAATCTTGGCCTCTCCTTGATTCTCTTCTTCTTTGTCGCCAATTCGATCAATTTCCACGCGCGGCTGAATAAAAATGAAAG
>JBHPHU010000012.1:0-34987 GCA_042571405.1 Candidatus Omnitrophota bacterium
AGTTATTAGTGTAATAAAGTCCCCATCATCTGAAACTTTGAAATATTTGCCATAATGTATTTCCCTGTGACAATTTGGACAAACTAAAATAATGTTATCGGTACAAAGCGATCCTATTGAGGTTGTTGATATTTCTTTTATATGGTGCGCTTCTATATATTTGTCCCCATTGCGTTTTTCAAAACACTCATTATTGCAAACCTGACAAATAGGTTTTAATATTCTTTTTAGCGCTTTAGTAACAGCCACTCCTCTGTCTAAATGGGCTTCTATTTTCTTATGTTTTTGCAATGGGTTAAGTTTTCTATATTTTTGGTTTAATTTTTTTAAGATGCTGATAGCATCTAATTGAACTTCAATGCTTGAACTGTCGGAAAATATATCAGTTCGGATTAAAGCAGTTTGCAAAATTGTATTATATGCTTGTAAAGATATTTTTCTTATGGAATTCTGCCAAGATGGATTAGATTTATTGCGAACGTGTTCATGTCCAATCGATTCATAAAAATTTTTACCATCCGGCATATAAATTGGGACCTTATTAGGAAACGGCTGCCCTTCTAATATTTTTGCGAAGTATGTTTGACCATCATCCCGAGATTCAATTTCACCAACAACTCCACAGCCAAAATAATATCTGTTTTCTCTTTTCCACCGATCGCCCTGATAATATATGAAAATATCCCCGGGTTTAATCTGCTTACGGTATTTTTTTGGATAGTGATAAAGTTGAAAAGGTATGTCGTCGTAATCCGAATCTGTATCAATATGTTGAGATAATATTATATTCATTATTTAGCTCTCCTGCTTTGCTTAAGAGTGCTCAAAATCTTTGATAGTTTCCTTTTATTTGCTATCTCGCACTCCCAAATCACCAAGTTTCCCCAGCCTGATTTTTTAAGACGTGCTTTCACTTTTCCAAATCTTTTAATATTATCTACAAACTTTTTTTGCCAGAAACTTACCCTAGTTTTAGGAACGGTAGCGCCCTTGCAACCTTTATGCCTATGCCAAAAACATCCATGAACAAATATAACTAATTTATATCTTGGAAGTACAATATCCGGCTTACCCGGAAGAGAGCGCTTATGGATTCTAAATCTGAACCCGTTCTGATGCAAGAAAGATCTAACGGCTAATTCTGGTTTCGTATTCTTGTCCCGAATGCGAGACATATTCCAACTTCTTTTATCTTTGGAAAGAATATCTACCATAGCATTACTTTTTGAATATATTGTATGCTATTTCAGCAATCTGTTTCGCAAGTAAAGGAGGAACGGCATTCCCTACCTGCATATATTGTTGCGTCCTTCGACCTTCAAAAAAATAATTGTCCGGAAATGTCTGTACCCTAGCCGCCTCACGAACTGTTAAACTCCGGCATTGGGTTGGATCAGGATGGATAAAATAATGACCATCTTTTGATATGTGTGATGTAATTGTTGTTGCAGGTGAATTTCTGAGCTGCACTCTAAACCTATCAGCAAACATTGAGCCATTCATTGCTTGTTTTATATTTTTATGTTTGGGCAAAAGGCTTTTAGGGAAATCGCTTATCTGGGGAGATCTTTTATTAACTTTAGCAAAGCACGAAGCAAATAAATACCGGTGCAAATCTTCTTTTATATGCATCTTTGAAGTATAATTACAAACTCCTTGCAGCCTATTGTCAATAAACCACTCTTTTTGATACTTTAACCTTTTTTTCTTTTTACAATAATACTCTTTTCCTCTGTCCATCTTTTTGATTTTTTCTAATGTTTTATTAATTTCTTTCTTAATTTTCGGCTCCAGGCTATAATACCAGTTTTCTTTTTTAGTGGAAAACAGTGCCTTGTGCCAATTAATAAATGAATCATTTTCTTTTGTGATGCCACTCCTTATCCTTGGTAAATCACAAATTACTGACTTCAAGGGAATCTCCTGCTCATGTTTCCTTAGTTTTTCAGGAATTATTTCAATGTCCGATCTAATCCCGATTACAATCACTCTATGTCTTCTTTGAGGGATTCCATGTTTTTCGCTCATTATGATAAAATCTGACGGGCAGTTAGTCTTGGTTTTTACCAGCGGATAAATATTATACTTTATTTTTTCTCGCGAAGCCCCATTGAGTGGATTTTGCAAATCACTAAGTATCCTGTGAAATATTTTTTTTCCTTTTATCTCTGAAGACAGAATCCCCTTAACATTTTCCATTATGAAAACAGGGGGCTTGTGTTTACCGATAATTCTCAGATATTCCTTATAAAGAAAATGCCTGTGATCTTTTTCAAATTTTTCAGGATTCGCACTCTTCATTCTAGCCCGCCCAGCAAGAGAATAAGCCTGGCAAGGAGGCCCTCCGATAAGCATCCATTTTTTTTGATACTTTAAAGCCTTCTTTATTCTATCGTCAACCTCACAATGCTTTCTCTTTCCCAGCTCAGCACACCATGCTTCTATTTTCGCTGTTTTTCTTTGTTTTGGATATCGCTTAAGCAACTCTTCTCTCGTAATTTTTCCGCTAATATATAAATAATATTCTGCGGGTAGCTCATTGTCAGGAAATTGTCTTATAAAACTTCTCAGCTCTAAAGTCTGATGAGCGTACGGGTCTTTTTCTATAGACAGTACTATTTTGAAAGGATTTTTATTGTTGTGTTTGTACGAGGAAAGTCCTTCACCTAATCCCCCAGGACCAGCAAATAAATCGATAATAGGTGTTTTCACGTCTCTCCAAAAGTAGCGTAGTAAAAATTATTAACAGCAACTGTTGAACAGTAAACATCTGCATCAGTATTATAAATCAAAAAAGCCCTCTTTTTTGATTCTTTTTTCTATCGATATAAGCACTTTCGATTGTTTTTCACTAGGTATTTTTCCTGGCATTCGGCATGCTACGGCAAGTATATCCATTTCTTTAACTGTTAACAGTTTTTTCTTTACGCCCCAACTAGACATTCTTTTCCAGTATTCCGATCGTTTCCCTAGTACATATGTCTGGTTCTGAATATCATTAACCATCCTCTGTTCCTTTGCTGCGCTTTTTTTCTCATGAGCCACTTCTTCGATATCAACAAGTTCTTTCACAAAGGCGTTATTTAAGGAAATCTTCAGTTCTTTGATCCTTGTCCAGCAAAGCTCCCTCTTGCACCATTCTGTAACATTTGTTATCCCCTCCGGTGTATTTTGTATGCTGTCATTAACTTTTTCCGCAATAATAAGAAGTTGTTCTTCCGTTGCTTTAGAGGGCAATTGCTTGTTCCAAATATTGTCGTAATCTAGGCATTTTCTTTTTTCAAAAATCATTTGGCTTAATTTTGAAATTGAATACGTTACAATATTTGCTTTGTATCCCCCATACCAATCCTGTTTCATAATAAGCTTATCTGTAAATCTGAACAATAGAGCTTTTGCAATCAATTCCTTAAAGTAAAGTTCGTTAAATTGTTTATCATTGCAGTCCCATTTTTTTCCTGTATCGGATGCAAACTTTGCAAAATTCTTTTGAGCGCCAAGACTTACTATCTGAGGCAGCCTGTCCACCGAGTGACTGAATTTTGCAAGATCTGTTTTGGTAAACATCTGACTTCTTGGGTATTTTGCAAGAAATTCTTTTTGTTGAGACGGGGTAAGAGTTGCCTGTGCGTTAGCATATTGACCCCTTGCCCTCTCGTAAAACCAGCGTGTTTCTCTGAGATTCCCACTTGAAGATGGCGCCCACAGGCGTCGCGAAATCTCTTCAATCCTGAGGTGAAAGGGATGGTTAGAAAAGAAGTCAGCTGCACTGACCTTATTCTGCGTATTTGCATATTCAGATATTCTTGGTACAACTGCCTCTATTTTTTCAGACGGGATTACTGACAATTTAATCTGCACAAATACATTTGATAGGTCAGATTTGTGCTTCTTCATGGACATAAATATCGATGCAACTGTCTGACCACCGTTAACAATTTGAAAATTCTTAACGGATTCAATAATGTTTTTTTCTTTATTGATCTTAACGTCTTCCGCGGTTATTGACAGGCCATTGTTATAAGCAAAAAACATCCCAGGTTCATTTTGTATTGTATTTCTTATGCCCTTGTTTACATTTCCTCGAAACTGCAGAAAAGTTCTGACATTTTGTTCAAGAAGTCTTTCTCCGTATTTTTCATAAATATCAGAAATAAACTGTCCGGGCAGTACCATTAGATAGGACTCGCAGTTTTCTGAACTTGCAAAAGCAGGCAGGCAAGGAATACCGTTTTTTGATATCTCTTTAAAATCAATGAAGATATCTTCTTTGGCATTTTTCGAGGAGTCAATACGCCATAAGCGACTTATATCCCATATATCATGCGTAACATTATAGTCTTTCAATGTACGATCTTTTATCGTTTCTACTCTTGAGCTCAGGTTTGCATTAGACAAAAGCACAATGTTTATTACAGATATTGAGTCTCTCTTTTCATATATCTCCCTAGAAAGCGCATATCCGGGATCTGTTTCCTCCAGAGAGCTGTGAAAATCAGGTTTTATCGAGTTCATGAAAAATTTCTCAACCCTTTTAAAGTTTTTTATAATTTCTGTTCGCGTAAGAGGCTCCATACTTTTATTAGCCCTGTAATCTGCTACGAACAGATGCATTGCTTCTGTATCAGGATTGTAACTCCACGCATCAACCTTGACACCCCTAGTACTTTTTTTAAAACCAACTTGTTCATGATGATCGATTATTGCCTGCTCTGTAAGATATTCACACATACGTTCCGAAAAGATAGCTCCACAGAAATCCTTTTCTGCACCTGCCCTTGCGTAAATATCCTGCATAAACTCTGAATAATATTCAGTTAATGTCACTCTGATCTCCTATCCAGTTCGGCATGCCTTTAAATGGCTCGCAATCAGCAAGAGAGATATCATAAATTACTTTTGTAATTCCTCTGTGTAAGGCATCTGGAGTAAGTCTCGGGAAACCCATTTCTACGCGAAACATCACTTCTTTTGTCAGTATATAACTGAATTCACTATAATAATCAGATTTAACATAATCGTTCATATGCAATAAATCTATAAACTTTTCCATATAGCCTGCTTGCGATACAATATCTTCAATTAACCCTGGCAGCGTAATTACATCATCCCTGTCAGATTGCGCTTTGCCCAGCGTTACAACATAAAGATACATTTCTGGCAACTGTGGTGACAGTTGGTTTATTGAACTTATTTTCACTCTGGGTGGCGATATTCCAGACTGAGACTTTACTTCTATTGCCGTTTCATTTACATTAAAATCTTGGGGCGAACCTGCCGGGCCTTTCCAGAAATTAACGGCTTGTTCTGCTCCGAATACCGGTATAAGATATTTTTTTAAAAAGATAAGTTCCCCTATTAATCCTTTTATTTTTTCCTCTGATAAAAAATGTTTTAAATCTTTTTTTAATAGCTCGTGCCACCTTAAAACTCTCCTGAGTATTATATCAAGAGAATTCCCTGCGATGCTTTTTCTGGTAGCTTCAACCACATCATTACAAAGTATATAGAAGATCTCCCAGTCACCAGTATCCTTCAACTGAAGTATCAGCCTGTTTTTTTCCTTAGGGAATTTGGATATGGTAGTAAATATATTAATACCGGTAAGGTCGGGAAACTTTCTCTGTCCAGTATCTTCAGGTCTACTGTACTCATATATGAAAAGGTATTTCCCATGCAAGTCTTTGCCCCAGAACAGATCCAAGCTGTGTGTATGATCTATTCTTCTTACATAAACATCACTTGCAGGTTTACTAATCTTCCCCCATGGATTATTCATCATTCTCCTCGTCGTCATCTTCGATCAAGTCTCCATATTCAGATTTAAACCATGGAATATTAACCATATATTTAACAAGTCCTTCATTTTTTGGAATACCAGCACCTCCAGGAAAACTTAATCCGTAAGCAACCATCTTTTTGAAACAGGGCAAATTGCCTTCCGTATTCCGACAATCAAGTATGTGAAGTATCATCAATGGATTGCTCCGTAGCTTAACACGCAGTTTTCTGTAAACTGCACCGGGAATGTTTTTTGCGCACTTACCATCTTCTCTTTCTGTTTCATCTTTGTACACTGCTTCAGCCTTCTCTACTTCTGACTCAGGAAGCCCTGCCTTTTCCTGCTGTGCGTCACCTACACGATGTTTGTTTATGCGTACACCGATAGGAATTTTTGTAACTTTTCTACTCTCCGTTCTAACTTCGAGGCCGTTAATGGGTTTTTCGTATTCTTGATTATTTCGGGGTGAAATAAGAACTACATCCCACTTATCCATTCCTTTTATTCTGAGCTGATTTATATAGTTAATAACAGCAACTGCTTCTGTCAATTGGGAAGCCGGATGATTACAGAACTCGTGAATAAACCAACTTATATGTTCGTAAGACGCATCCTTCCATATATACCCTGATGGTTTTTCTGAGGGATTCCACTGCCCCATCTTTTGCATCAACGTCTCTAAGGCTTTCATGTTTGATTCCACTGCTTTTTCACCGGTTAAAAGAGCTGCTGTCTCAACAAGGTTTCCTTCAAGGTTAATCTTACGAGTAACCTCAACGCCAGTTCTCATTTTGTTTCTGGCAGTGACAATCAATGATTCAGGATGGCTCCTTACGCATAATCCAAAATCTTTGGGGGTCATACCCGCTTTTTTCATCCTCCTGAATTCATTTCTAAGTTCATTTGTAGCATCCGAAATATGCGCATACCATGAAAAAGCGTCAGGTGTCATAAATATTCTGCATAGATCATTATACCCGTCTCTGTATCCGAACCATCTCCCCATTTGCATAAGCGTGTCATACATTATTGAGTTGCGCAAAAAATATGTCGTTATCAACCCTTCAAGAGTCAAGCCCCTTGAAAGGCTCAGTCCCCCAACAGTAATCACGCTTCTGCCATTGGGGTAGTTGTGTTCGCTGTAATCCAAGCGATCGGAAGATCTTGAGGAGTTTACTTCTATTACGGTTATGGGAGATGCAGCCTCATTAAGCTTGCTTTGGACCTCTTTCCATGTATATCCTACATCAGCATACTCTTTTTCCCATACTTCTTTAATGCGTTCGATCATACTGTTCTTAAGAGCCTCCTTTGTGGAAAGCATGCAATAGTTCGAGATCGAGTGGGTAAGTTCTTTTAGATACTGATCTACTAAGTACTTGATTCTGTTTTGAACAGCTGTAAACCTGCTTACGTTTATCATCATGGAATGATGTTCCCGGATCTGTCCCCTGAGAAGCCTTAAGGCTCTTGCCAGAATAAAACATATTATCGCGTTTTTCAGGCTCTCCGGAAGTTCATCCGGAGAGAGTTCTTTTTTGTGTTTCAGTGGGAAAATATCAGAAAAATCAGAGACTTCTCTTACAATGTTAAGCTCAGGTTCATCAGAGAATATTTTATCCGGGCCCGTATAATTGTCCGGGGGTTCAAGGCTAAAAATGAAATCCCTCGGGAAAAGATCATCGCCCCACATATCACTTTCCGTATCCGGATCTATAAACACATTTGCAAATGGAGTTGCTGTATATCCGACATACGAAGATCGCGGAAACAGTTTTATCAACTCCCGTATTCTCTTGTTAATAGTCGTTGCCTCGTCGGGGTCTTTTTTTGTATTTATAGATGCGTGGTCAGCTTCGTCGTCAATAAGAAGCATTGGGTTATCTTTAAGGTTATGCGGATTATTGTATTGCATCCATTCAATAAGATTTTTCAAGGTGCTTGGATTCTTCTTTACGACAAGCACGGCCGGTTCCTTAAGATTATTTATCGTTACGCCTATTTGATTAGCCATTCTTTTATTGAAATCTCTCGATCCTGTTGTAAAATAAGCAGGGATTTTTTCTTTGCTTATAGACCCAACACCGACATCATGATGCTTTTCAGAGCATCTACCTATAAATCCCCTGTCAACGCGTTCCTGCGTCTGGTTTCGAAGAGAATTGATCATGCCGGCGAGCACAATTATAACTCTGTACCCGCAGTCGGCAGCTTTATTGATAAGACCTATGTAATTAGAGGTTTTTCCCGACTGAACATTTCCCACAACAAGCCCTTTCCTGGACCACGAACCCTCCTTGTAAGGATTCTCAAGATGATCCAGTATCTGATCAGTAATGTAGCCCATTCTCCATACTACATTGGGAGGGAACTTTTTTTTACTCAAATACCTACGATATCTTTCCCAATAGTACCATTCGATATTTATCTTTTCATCAGCCAGCCATGGTCTATATTCTTCGGTTTGGAATATCGTTCCCATAGGCATATGGATATCGAACCGCTCTTCTACTTTTCCCGTGATTATAGCTATGCTCTCCTCATCATTTATGCCCTGAACTCCAGCAATCACCCTGACTTTCTCTGCTATGGTCTCCCTGCCTACGGTCTCCTGTTCTAACCCGGACAAAAGATTGACTACAGCATCTTCCACTCTTATAAGATCATCGTTCATCATTGAACCCTTTTCTTGAAAGAATCGATTTTACTATATCAGGATATGCCGCGAACGGGTCGGTGCCAAGTATTTTTTCTGGTAAGGCCTTTTCTGAAACCCCACCCTTGCGCCATGTAGAGATAAAAAGATCCATCATTTCCTCAAGGACTTTCTCATTAATTGAAGGAGATTCTACTTCTTCCGGCCTAGCCGCTACGTCACTATAGAATAAATCAACAGGAAAACTCGCTTCTAACGTGGATAATACATTCTGAAAAATGTCCCTGTTCTTGCTGTCCAATTTCGACACAAAATCTTTTATATAAGGGTGGTCTCTGTTTATCCTATAAACGATAGTTCCGTCTTCTGCTTTGCGATTCCACGCTGGACTCATTTTTTTGCTGGAAAGGCGTGCGCCCCTCTGTCTATACACTCTTCTGCCAGCTCCTTCAATTCTGTTAATAACTAGAAGCAGTTCTTTTTTAACTATTTCCGGAGGCAATGCATGTGATTTTTTGACATCAATTTTCCATAAATGATCTAAAGTATTTGGAATGTCTACTTTTATCCTGATCAATTTGTTCAACTCTTCTTTTTTGATCAACCGGAACCAGGTACCTTTTATAATCAAACGCTTATTACGATAAACATAAAATCCTTGGTTATGAAGATAACCAGCTTCGCCGCCATATTTCTCGTATTCTGCGGATGGAACTTTATTATGATGTGGCAATATATAAGGCTGAACAATGATCTTTTCTCCCTCAACAAATATCTGCTGTTCTGGTAATTCCTGTGTAGCAAGGAAATGAGGGTTGAAAGGATTAAACTCTGACAATTCATTATTATTCATTGATATAATAAGCTTCTTTTTTACAGTTTCCGGAGATATGAATCTATGAAAAACCAGTTCAAGATGTTTTCTTGCATCATTCATGAGAGCATTAAAATTTTTTTCCCTAATTTTCAGAGGGCCAGGTTCTTCAAATCTGTCAATTTTGCCCCACAAAACAATAGTGCCGCTTTTTACGCCCTTGATATACTCTTGAAAAATTGAACTAAGAACAGTTTTATTATTAACAGAAACTATGTCTAGAATCCCTAGTCTCCAGGCTGTATTACCTTCCTCGGACATTAAATCCAAATCCCATTCACAGCATGATACTTTGTTATCTTTTTTAGTTAAAACTGTAAAATGGCGACATTGTGAAAATGAGGCCGTTTTCATGCCCAAGCCAAACCTCCCTAGATCATCAGGCGAACGGGTAGAAAGTGGGTGCATGCTCCCAAAGCGCATTGCATTAAATAGCTCTTTCTGGCTCATACCACCCCCATCATCGACAATAGCCAGCCATGGATCGCCCTCATCCCATCCAAATTTTATATCTATTTTACATGCTTTTGCAGTGATGCTATTATCGATTAGATCAGCAATTGCAGTCTCAATTGAATAGCCAATATCCCTGAGAGCCTCAATTAACGGTGCTGGAGAAGGAGCCAAATCAATATAATTTTTTCCCATAATTTTCTATTCTCTTCCCGCTAACTCATCCAAGCTAACCCCAAAAGCATCAGCAATTTTTATCATAGTTTGAATAGTGGGTTGTTTTGCAGCGCCCTGCTCTATCTTAGTGATCGCATTATAAGATAAGCTGGCTTTCTCAGCTAACTTTTGCTGAGACCAACCAGCTTTTTTACGTAAGGACTTGATTTTTTTTGATAGCATATTTCCCCTTGACTATCTACTATATATGTAGTACTATATATATAATGGTTTACTGAGGATGCTTTATAAAGAGTATTCTAACTCCACAACACTTTTAAATCAAGGAGAATCAATGCACCCATATTTCAAATTTTACCGTGATCGATTGCTGGTAGGTGTTGCCCTTGCTATAATTATCCTCTTGGTTCGTTTTTTGTTGTCTCTCTCGGGGATCTACGAGCTACTTTTTTAATAGCGTTACGATGGTAGGGCTGTGTAGGGCAGGTTTAAACCTGCCCTACAACATTACGGTTCCCAAATAATTTAGGCCATTGCTACATCAAGGCCCTAAGGCTTTTAAACGCCCTGCCCTGTTCTTTAGGGCAGGGCTTAAGAAATAAAAAGAAGAGATTGCTTCGTCGGCCTAACGGCCTCCTCGCAATGACAAGGGGCTACCCTACCTTAATGCCTCCAATGCCTTCCTTCCTCTCTTATATTGTCTGGGGCTGATGTGGAAGCGGGTAAGCAGGTCTTGCTTTGAATAATCTTTGCCTGTTAGATCTATTAGTAAAACGGTTACTAGAGTGGGGGATGTTTTGGCGAGGGTTTTTGGGTCAAAGATGCCGGAAGAGGTAGTGAATGTATTTCCCTGGAGATCAGTAAGCTTTATATAGGCGTCTTTACCATGCGTGAATGTGGCTGTGATTAATTTATAATTACTTGTTAGTTTATGGATGCGGCGTGATGGCAAAAACCGTGATCTCTCCTCTTTTTGGACCATAATAAAAGAATATCCTGTAGGCAGCAGGTGTGTCTTGTTCTGCATATGCCTCAAAGACTTTTTCTTTATTAGGTCCGGGAATCGAATAATACTGGTGAGTTTGTAGGCTTGGGTGACGCGGATTATTGCTTAAAAGTTTAAGCGTTTTCTTAACAGCATTGTGTCTTTTCTTTAGTGATGGGTTATTCTTTAGCTCTTTTAGAGAGCTTATTGATTCAGGTGTAAAATATAACGTAAATTTCATATTTCATTAAAGAATTTGTCCAGGTCAGTGGCTTTCCTGGTCTTTCCCTTGCCTGCCTCATCCAGGCCTTTGCGAATCTTTTTAAGGACTTCTGGATTCTCGTAGATCCATGCCTCATTGGCAGGTATGGTTACAACAGGTCTTAGCAGTATATCACCTTCTTTTCCAATGAAAATCTTATAAGCATCTGCTTTGCCTTTAGAGTCAATGACCTTCAAGATCTTCTCCCCCAGGTTTATTCTGTTCTTTGAATCAACTGTTTTGATGCCTACTGATACAAATTTTTCATCTACTTTAATAGTCATATCTCCACCTCCACTATAAGTATATCATATAGTGGGAAAATCGTCAAGTGGGAAAGTGGGATATTTGCCATCTGCTTGTTCTAGGGATATGATTATTTCTTTTAGGCCGTTTTTGTCTTGATCTTTTACGCTGAGGCTTGTTACTTCCTGAAAATACGAAATGACTTTCATGCATAAAGTATTTCCCTAAACCACTTCTTCAACACCCTTGCTCTCGCTACTCTCTTCTCTCTACTAACCCCATCGCAACATCTAGTCCCTAAAATCTTTACCCCGCCCTGCCTTCTCTATGAGGTCTTAAAGACCTCATAGAGAAGGCAGGGCTTACAAACTAAAAAACTCATTCTTCTCGACTCACTGCGTTCGCTCGAAGAATATTGGATTCCCACTTTCGTGGGAATGACAAGTAGATTTATAGACTCCCGTTTTCACGGGAATGACAAATATGCTCTGCTTCTACCACACACTCCCCATACCTCACTACGTTCGGTACGGGGGCAGGCCCCCTCTACCCTGTAAAACACTAATAAGGGCTGTTAGGCCTATAGTGAGCCAGAAGATAGAGATTAGGTATAGGAAGAGTTTCATTTTTTATCGAATATTATGCTTCTTATGTTCAGGTAGCCTTCTACCTTTGGCCACAGGGCTACTCTGCATAGGACCCATCCTTTGCTATACCTGGATCCGTATTTCCAGGAAACCGCATAGAGATAGACATTGTCCCAGGTTTTACCATCAATAAATGTTACTTTAGCCTTTATGGGCCACTTTGATTTAGGGGCTTCTGTCTTTTCTGATTCTGTCAGGTCAAGGAAATCTATTCTTGAGATGGACTTAAATGAAAGAGTGTCTTGATATACCATGTTTTCTGGGCTCATGGAATAATAGATATAACTAGACCATGACCCCATCGCAAAATTCGAGCCCATCCAGTCGAACTCGATCTTGCTCCCATTCTTATAAATCAGCTCTCCGGAAAATTCGTTTTCCGGAGAATAGTCTGAGGTAAAATAGCTTTCCGCCATCTTTAACCCCTCTTTGACTTCTGAAATATTTGCGGTCTGAGCCTCTATCTTGGTAGACACGCTTACAACCGAGTCCCTTATGGATGTGAACTCGTTTTGCAGCTCGTTTTTCTCTGTTACAGAGATCTTACTCTCGAGATCTTCCAGTTTTTCTGCCAGGAGGGAGTTAGATTCTTTTAAAGCAGCATTTTCTGTTTGCAGGGAATCGTTTTTTTCGCTGAAGAAGTTCAAGGAAAGCTGAAATTCACTGAGCTTATTCCCAAGCTCTCCCTGTAGCTCAAAACATCTGGCTTTCCAATGATTAAGCTGAGGCGTCAAAATATAAAAGGAAATGCCGACCAGCGCAGCAGTAATAATCTGTAATGCTATTGTAAGCTTTGCCTTGTCCACTCTGCTTCCTCTCCTTTTTTCTATATTTTATGGCGTAAAGGGTACTTCCTGTTCGTCGAGAACAAAGACCGGACCGAGTCCAGGACCGTTGTGCGCGGCTAGTCTGAGCTTTAGACCAGCAGCGTTTGTGGCGTCCCATGTGCCGGTGATAGTGCTCTCGCCCGTAGGTATCGTTATATCGCTTACGTTAGGCCCTGCGAAATCTATCCCGTTGTCGCTGAACCGTTTGAACGCTATGACTGTTCCCCAGCAGATCTCATGCGGAGAATCGTTGCTGATTTCCGCGGTCCATGTGTATTGATTGCCTGATACCTGGGAAAAGGTAATATTCAGTATGTCAGCGGATATGCTGGGAGCATCGTAATCTTGTCTATCTAGCTCATTGTTGTTCTCCAGGACGTATACGTAATAGTCGTTTGCCTCACCATCGCGTGTCCAGCCGACCTCTACTGTCTTGGTCTGGCCCGGAGCCAGGCTGTTGACCAGCTTAGAGCCGGCGCCATGAAAGGTGTTCCATCCGGGTGCTTTTTGTTGTCCGCCTACGGCCAGGCCTGACTTGGCCTGGGTAGTATTGTTCTTTATCTCTATGACCCATTTATACTGACAATTATTAAAAGAAAGGTTTACGGATTCGATTGAAACAGTGGGCGGGGCTTCTTCTTCCTGTGCTTCCTCCTGTGCTTGCTCAGTTGTTTTCTGTGCAGGCAAAGCTAATCTCCTGCTTGGTGTGATGACGGACTTCTTTCTTAGTCCGGTTTTCTTTATCTCTGCCGAATGACTTTCCAGTGTAAAGACAATGCTGACCAGCGCTAAAACAACAGACAATACGCAAGCTTTTAAACCTCTACTCATGCGAATCTCCTTTCCATTTCAATTATCTCAAGTCCTCTCTTGTCATAAAAAACAAAAAGCAACCCTGGTTTTTACCAAGATCGCTTTAGATTATAAAAGTATGTCCTCTTCCCCATCTTTCACCCATATAGGGGTTAAAGATATATTATACTAGCCCTGTATTGTTTAGTCAATATTTTAGAGCTATCCGGAAGAGACTTTCTGCTATCCTCTTTCTACCCTATTTATCAAATCCACCTTCATAGCTGTACCATTATTCCAACTCAAACACTCATCCAGCGCCATCATGGCAAAGACCTCCAGGCCTTTGCCAGGCTGCATATTATACATGCCCAATGCGTGCAAGGCCTCTTCTGAGCCATGATGGGCTAGTATTATCATAATAGCTTCCCTGGTTTTTCGCTGAATGTCTTTATCAAGTAAGAGTTTACCCATAGCAAATATAAACTCAACCGGGATTTTGTAACAATCCCTGGGTAATATCGCATGGCTCATTATATAGTGGCTAGCTGCCTGGACATTAGGATTCGGATCATCGAATCTACCGGCCATCATGGGCTCCCTACCATGCACCGGCCATAAAACCCCCTCAAGAAACCTCCAAAACTGTGCTTCTCTCATAATGCACCTCCCTTTACTATACAAGACACATCTGGAGGCGGTTTTCTTTCAAATATTTTTGGGAAATTTAAAAATTGGCAGGAATTTTAAATACTAGGGTGTACCCAAATAGGACGTCTATTATCTGTTATCTGACACTTAAAGCCAATACTGATACTTTGATTCAGGAATTTTCAAGCGAAACTTAAGCGATGTATCCGGCATGCCTGGTTTTAAATCTCTGAATATTGCGAATTTGGCTTTGATGTCTTCGGGTATATATATCCCCAATTGCTCCATAGCGTTAAATCCTTGCGTATTTGCAGCTAGCCATAATTTCTCGCCATCGACTTGAACAGGCAAAAATATCGCGTTTACTTTTTCTTTTAAAATCTCAGCGGTCTCTGTGGAGACAAGCACTTGAAATAGCCCTACAGGTTCGACAAATTTTGCCTTGTCAATATTTTTTACATCTCGCAAGTCGACATTTTGAAACACAGTTCTGTGGCCGATGGTCGCCCCCTCTAAGTCCACATTTCTCATATTACAGCCTCTAAACAGCATGACGCCAAGGGTCTTATTGATAAATTTAGCCCCTTCTAAATCACTGAAATAAAAGCGCAATCCATTCAGATTTTTGTCGATAAAGTCGATATTGTGAAATTCACCGCCATAAATGCCAGAATTTCCAATAACCTCTGGCGGAAGCATATCTTTTGTAGATTTTTCTATGCTCGCAGACTTGTAATCTATAATCTGAAAATTGCCTGTAATAAGATTAACGAGAATGTTGTTAGGATTAAAGTACCTATGCTCGATTCTATAAAAATTCATTTGGCGCGCCATAGAATGCATTTTTTCGGCTATATTTAAAAAAGCTGTATAGTCAGCCGGGTTCTTATATGAGGTTTGTTTTAAAAATTCTTTTTCAGCTTCCCAGAGAGTTACATCCTGTCCGAGAGATTTGACCGTATCTACGGTTACAGTATTAAACTTGCTCTTTTCTACGATGATTTCTTTGTTGTACAATATTTTAAACCTTTCTTTAAAGCTTTTTGTTTTCAACGATACACGAAGAGAATTTTTATACATAGACTGTGCGTATAGTATAGGATTTAATAAAAAAACTAAACTTAAAAAAAATATTATTAACTTCAAATTACACCCTTTTTCAAGCTGTTTCATAATCTACCTAAAAAATAACCCTTTGGTGAGAGATTTTCAATACGGCACAAGAATCCTTTTTCTACCCTCTATATTTTAGGGTCTTCAGGGACAGGTCTGAGATTGGCGTGAGAACCGTCCCTGCATAATATTTCTACTAGTGTGGTTTTTCTTGTTTTTTCCTGTTTGCTTCGTTTTGCGCGTTTTTTGCTGCGGTTACTTGTTTGTTGTGTTTATTTTTATCTTTCTTGCCTTTATCGCCCATGAGTGTTCCTCCTTTTTTGTATTACCCTCAACCGGAGAAAACTTATTTACAGCTCAAATTTTTCTGTTTCTTTTTCTATTGATTTAGAGAATTTGCTTTTGGTGCCATCTAGGGCTTGTTGAAGAGCGGCAAATATCTTATCCACTTCTTCCGTGGTATATTCGTAGCCCGGGGAAGATAGATTTCCTACCAGCTCTATCTTCTTTAACGCGTTCGTCACTCTCTGCGCCGCCAACCTCTTAAACTTATCATGCTTGCTTTCACCTTCCGCCATGCTTCCCCTCCTTTTTGTAGTCTCAGTTTAATTTACACTGTGCAAACTTCAGGCATAACCCTTGTTATTATATTATCACAAGGGGCGATCAAAGACAACGGGTTTTCATGAATAAAGAGGATGATCCAATACGACACAAGAACATCAGCGCTATCCTTATATTCTAGGGACGTCCTATTTGGGGACACCCTGCTCAAAAATTCTTAAAACTAAATCGACCCCTGATTTTTAGGGGTCGATTTAAATGGGATGTTCCCGCTTGCTTAAAATTTTCCCTTATGGCGCTTATTCTTCTTATTTTTTCGCCAGCCGTCTTTTTTTCCTTTAAAGTGCTCTTTTTTCTCTTTAAACTTTTCATATTGCTCTGGCGTAAAGACCTCTCTCATGGAAAGAACGCATTCGACCCTCTGTTCGAGTTTATCTTCCATGAGGGTGCCGAGCTCTTTCACGATAGAATCTATCTTTGCCCTGTCAGTGGTCGGTTTTTCCAGTTCTTCCCCGAGCTCTGCCTTTTTAGACTTGATCTCTTCCGCTAGCTGCTTTTTAGTCTCTCTCTGCTCGGTCTTGAGGGTTTTGATCTTTTCTTCCTGCTCAGGCGTCAGGCCCAGTTCCTTAACAAACTTGCCCATCTTTTTCCCGCCGCGCTCCTTGCCTTTTTCCTGGCCGGAACAACAGGCAGGCCAGGCATATGCCGCAACGCTCGAAAACACCACCAGCGCTACAACCGCGCTAATAACTATCCCTTTAAATTTCATGTTCATGGCTATCGCCTCCTTTCACTACCTTAGACAAAGAAATCTTAAGAAAAGTTCCCTTTAAAGAAAATATTCCTCTATTGCTGTGCCCAGACCCTCGTCCTCTTCGTTCATAAAGCCGGATTCGCCATTATCCAGGTAGGCAAAAAACTCTGCCTGCTCCTCTATATAGCCAGCTACCGGCCTCGGAGCTGTGAAAAAGGGCATTGTGAAAACCGCTATTAAAATCACTGTCACTGCGGCCAGCGCAAGAGAAAATGCCGGCCTCCTGATAATAAAAACAGGCGTTGCTTGGGGCGCGGTTATGGCCTCTCTCACATTGTCCCAGATAGTGTCTGGCGCCTCCAGCTTCCCGGCATTTTTAAATGGCTCTATGGCTTTCTTTTTAAGAGCGATTTCAAATTCCCTGCAACTGCCGCAACCAGCCAAATGTTTTCTGATTTCGCGCTCCAGCTTTGGACCGGCCTCGCCATCGACATAATCTGTCATGATAAGTTCTCTAATCTTTTTGCAATTCATAGCCATCACCTCTTTTTCCAAGGGCTAAAAGCGTCTCCCGCCCCCTTTTAAGCCTCGTTCTCACTGTATTTATATTTATGCTCAATGCCGTGGATATCTCTTTATAATTTAATCCCTCGACCTCCCTCAATACTATGCACGCCCTCTGGTCAGGATTAAGAGAATTCAATAAAGATGAAAGGAGCGTTTTATTGTCCTCGGTGTCCATGCCATGCGTTACTGTCGCGCGGTCATCCTTAGCCTTGAGTGTGACATCATAATCAGCCCTCCTACCCATTTCCTTTGAACTTTTCTTTAAGGCGTTTAGCGCGGTATTTGTCGTTATTCTGTACACCCATGTATTAAAGGAGGATCGGAATCGGAATCTCCTGAGATTGTTGTATATTTTTATGAATACATCCTGAGTGACCTCTTTTGCCTCATCCGCGTTAGCCGTGATCCGCAATGCCACGCTATATACAAAACCTGACGCCTGCCTGTAGATCTCCTCAAAGGCCGCTATATTGCCTCTTGATGCCTGTATTAAAATGTCCATGGGGATGTTTTGCATATTATCCTCTACTATCTTAGACAATAAAGCCCTGGCAAAAGTTTCATTTTTTATTATACCATTTTCTGGGAACTTTTTAGATGATTTTATTGTCAAAGTTTGCAAAGGAGGTGATTCGCATGAAAAAAGTTATCATAGTAAGCTTGGTCGCGGTTGGGATCTTAGCATGTCCTTCAGCGTCAAGTCATGCCAGTGACTGGGATAAGGCTGGGAAGGCCCTTGCTGCAATCGAAGGAGTAAGGATTATTACAGGCGGTAACGTGGATCTCATAGGCAACATCACGGGAATAGGCCAGAACAACAGGCGCTCAGACCGCAACCGCACCTATGCAAAAAAATGCTCCAGCCCCAGGCGACGCGCACGCACATGGGTGCCTTATTATGTTTGGAAAAAACAGTACATACATGAACAGGAGGCATACAGCGAAGAATACGGAAATGTAATCGTCGAAGGTCACTACATCAGATACCGAGTCGAAGACGGCGGGCACTGGGAATAACTGTAGCTGTAGACCAGGTTTTAATATTCTAGAGACGTCCTATTTGGGGACACCCTGCTCAAACATGAGATCATGGGGTGTCCCTTTTTAGGACGTCCCCCAAATTTCGGAAACAAGGATCATCATGCAGGACTTTAGGGACAGGTCTGGGATTGGCGTGAGAACCGTCCCTACCTACTATCTACCCCGATGTACCTTCTCATCTCTACCCCCTTTTTAGGTTGTAGCCTTCAGAGTAGAACTATTGTCGGTGAACACCATTCTCCTATCCAGGCTCTTTTCAGGCCTATGGTGACTATTCGATCAAAGGTTTGATTAATCTCCTTAACGGGGTCAATTAAGCCCCACGAAAAAATACAACCTATGACCTATCTACTCCAGACTATTTTCTTACATCTTATCAACAATCCAGAGCTTTTCACCGCTCTATTTGACTTTTATCGTATCATCTCCTTATAGTTATCCACAACGTAGGTGACTCTTAAGAGTCACCTACGGCTAGATAATTTTAGTGCGGTTTTTAATTTTTGTTCAGAAGGCAATGCCAATTTATATTTGGAAGCAAATATTTTATTACCCAGTCCTCCTAAAACATATTTGGCAAAAATATTGTTTTTCTTTGCACAAAGTATAAGCCCTATAGGATTATTTTCACCTTTTATTTTTTCATTTTCCTTAAAATAATTTAAATAAAAATTCATCTGCCCTATATCGGAATGGTCAAGCTCGCCCGTTTTTAAGTCTATCAAAACAAAACATTTCAACAAACGGTTATAAAAAACCAAATCTATGTAATAATGACGGTTGGAAACAGTTATTCTTTTTTGGCGCGCGACTAAAACAAACCCCTTGCCAAGCTCTAAAAGAAGATACTTTAACTTATCAATGAGGGCTTGCTCCAGTTGACCTTCAGTGTAATAAGTTTCTTCTTTGAGATTCAGAAATTCTAAAATATAGGGGTCCTTAATGGCATCCTCCGGTTTTTCTATGATATGGCCTTTTCTTGCCATCCTGGCTATAGCTTTAGCACCTTTACTTAAAGCCAACCTTGCAAATAACATTGAATTTATCTGTCTTTTTAATTCTCTTACTGACCAATTATTTTGGACGGACTCCTGCTCGTAAAAAGAACGAGACGCTGGATTATCTATTTTTAACAATTCACAATAATGCGACCATGATAAAATGGCTTTAGATTCGTCAGACACTGCCTGACGAATTGGAAATCTCCTGTAGAAAAGCCTCATCATCTTTAAATTAGCAGGAGAAAAACCTCTGCCAAATTTTTGAGTCATGTCTTTTGACAGTCTTTCGATTAATCGCTCGCCATATACCCCTCGTTTCTTGCCTTTTTGCTCAAACTCCACTATTTCTTTTCCAATCCCCCAGCAAGCTAAAACATGAACAGTATTTATTTCCCTGATTACCTTAACTCTCGCTCCAGCTAAGATGCTGACAATCTTGCTAACTAAACTACTATAATTTAGCCTCATTTTAATGCTCTCCTAATTGTTCAAGGTCGCAATTTGTAACTACCTATTAATTAACCAGATCAACTTTTATGGCTGTGCCATTGCTCCAGTCTTTGCATTCATCCAGCGCCATGCGACTGAAAACCTCCAGGCCTTTATCAGGTCTCATATTGTACATTGTTAAAGCGCTAAGTGCCGCGTCAGAGCCATTATGGGCTAGTATCATCATAATAGCTTCCCTGGTTCTGCGCTGGAGTCCTTTCTCAGGAAGAAGCTTGCCCATACAGGCTATAAACTCAACCGGAATCCTGTCGCAATCCCTGGGCAATAACGCATGGCTCATTAAATAATGACTCACTGCCTGAATCACGGGATCAGGATTATCTATCCTGCCGGCCATCATAGGCTCTCGCCCATGGACCTGCCACAAAACCCCCTCCAAAAACCTCCAAAACCGTGCTTCTGTTGTCATACCACACCTCCCCTGTTTGTCATCCCCGCAAAAGCGGGGATCCAGTCCTATTACATAAGACACCTCTGGGAGGTGATTTTCTTTCAATTATTTTAGATTATTTTAGGGAATTTAAATCTTAGACGAGTTCCTTCATAAAAACAAGACACCTTGGAAGCAATTTTATATACGATAATACATTATTCCTAAGTCTAAATAAAAAGCAATGCCGAGCAAGACCCATAAAGAAGATAAAATAACTCCGATCAAAATGGGTCTAATTCTGCCGAATCCATGGATATTTTTAATAGCAATTGGCAGATAAACATTAAGAAGTATAAATTGTGCAATGAAGTAGATGTAAATAGGATTATTCACTATGGAATCCCCTAATCGCCCAAAGGTCAAAAGCTTACTAGCGATGAAGGGCATAGTGACTAATGCTCCACCAGCAAGATTTAGAAAGCTGCTGACTACATAAAGAGCAGAAAACACCTGCAAACTAACTGACAGCGTATGCAAAAAACTAGCCGTACCGCGAAATAACCGGCACAAGAAATGGGTATAAAAGACAAAGAACAACCAACAAATAAAAACTATTACCATATTAGAAAAAAATTCTCCTGAATATTTTCTAGATGGTACAAAACTGTTTAGAATTACCCCGATTGCAATACTTATTAAAACAAAACTTATTATTCGCTTTTCTATTTGCAAGCCAGCTGATGTGTTATCATTGGCGCTTGCTATAATTATCCGGCTATGATTTTTAGATGGTTGGTAACGCTGGAATGCGCTAGTCGGCTTCAGTAAAATTTTATAAAAACTTACAATGTAATCATTTGAATATGTTTGAACCATTTTTATAATTTTGTCAAAATCCATTTTAACCTCTTAAGCGAACCAAAAATAACCGTTGATTTATGACTATAATAGCATAAATGACGTGCCTAATCAAGAAGGCTTTAATTCGATAGGCGTCTCCAATATAACACAGGTCTAATTTAATTTTTGCCATTTTGTGATGGTGCTGGGTTTAAGGCTGGGCTACTGATAGTATTCTATATTCTAGGGACGTCCTATTAAGGAACAGCCTACTAAAAAACCTACCAGCGTTCTTATGTCATGGGGTGTCCCCAAATAGGACGTCCCCGTTGCTCCCGTTGCTCCCTTAACTCGCGGTCGATCTTATTAATAGGAATAGTTAGAATAAGAGCCTTCCCTCCACCCATACACTTGTGTCTTAGCATCCCAGCATTCTGCTTGCTCTAAAGATACTATTATCTCTTTCAAGCCATCTCCATCGTTATCTTTTACACTCAAACTAGTGACTTCCTGAAAATACGAGACATCTTTCATGTATAAAGTATTGCCCTTATCATCAAAAATACATAAAACATGCCACTGGTCATCGCTATATTCAGGGTCTTCTCCATCCCATTGGCGGTATAGGGTGATTTTTTCTTGTTTGCCATTATTGTTTAGGTCAGCATTGATCATAAAGGTTATGTCATAAGTTTTAAGATATTCTTTAAGGTTGTTACTTATCTTTTCAGGATAGGCGTGAGCTAAGTGGCCTGTTGAAAATAAAATAAAAATCGGTACAAGAAATAGCTTTTTATTCATCGCTTCTCCTTTTTATTATAATCGCCTTATATGCCTCTCTCTGAAGATTTGTGAAGAAATCCTGCGCCATGGCGTAGTCTTCAACAGGTATTTTTCCGGGAAACCATTCGCTGTCAGAGACCATTACCAGGCGGCCGTTATGGTTCTGGCTAGTCAGGGTGTATCTGCATACCGGTAAAGTCTTTTCGTAGTTTTCGGGGATGTATTCAAAATCAAAACCCTTTGGTATAGTTAATATTATTATTTCCCTATCGATCGAAAAGCTGGAATATTCCATGGGGCAGTCGCGTTCTTTTACAGGAAGGTCAAATGGGTTCTCGAACATAGGGCTCAGTGATGGAAGTATCATAAAGTCTCCCATGGGAGGCGCCCATCCGCTTGCTTCAAACTTTATCATCATGGAGAATGGTCTGGAAAAATCCTTTGCACCTGTTATGTAAGTGTCTATTATGCTTCCTCCTGGCGCGACTCTGTTAAGCATAGCTATTCTTAGCCGCTCCATTTCTTTGGCGGTATAATCTTCTGTGGCGGATCTGATCGAGGCACTATTGGTGTGATTGGGCATTGATTCAATTATACCTGCGCATGAGCCATCTGCTTCAAGAAAAAATGTACTTTTCGTTACGCGGGTCATTTTATCCAAAGACATCTTAGGGAGGTCAACAAACTCGCCTCCCTCCGGCCTCATAACAAAGAGTCTTTCCTCTGAGAGTGAATACGGGATATCATCTATATCAATGCCTTTTTTAAGTGTATCAAGCCATAGATCCTGGCCGTCTATATTGGCGTATACTATCAGATGCGAAAACTCTGCGGGTGATGGCGCGACTCTTGCTATCGGATAGGTTTTCTGACCATATCTCACAAGCACAGGATAGGCTTCTATGCCAAGAGATTTTAACATGGCGATAAGAAGGACTACCTGGTCCTTGCAATCGCCGTATTTATTTTCAAGGACTTCATGCGCGTAGCGCGGCTCAAAGGCATTAAGCCCAAAGTTCATGGCAACGTAACGGATGTTATCCTGGAAGTATTGCATAAGGGCTCTTATCTTATCCTTTTTATTTTTCGCGGAGGCTGTTATGCGGTTGGCAGCTTCTCTTATCTCAGGCGTGACAGACATCTTATCTTTTGCTATACTCCAGAACCACGTGGCTATTGTTTGCCAGTCATCAATGGTCGAGTAAATAATGTACGGGCAAAAGTCACGTACGCCCGGCATCATGTATTCCCTCTCTATTTTAGGGCAATCTTTTCTCTCCCATGTGTATGTTTTTGTGGCGCCATCCTCTGAACGCGTGATAATGGGCTCGATATCAAGATTTTCACTTTTTATATGGATTTGAGTTTTAGCAGGGGCAGTCAATATGAATCGCGAAATATTCATAGGCACGTCATTAAAAAAATAAAAAGTGCCCCATGTCTGGCCTGGCATCCTGGAATGCTTAGCGATTATGCTGTATTCGAATTCCAGGATATCTCCAACTGCCATATCACGCATAGTGATGATCTTTGTCTTGAGGTCAGAATATGATGAATAACCCGAATAAGGGGAAACATCCTGTATTTTTTTTGCGTGGATTTTTCTGCCGTCAGGTTTTATAATTACAGCTTTTAGTATCTCTACTGTTTCCGTGGCAGAGAGATAGCCTATTTCTTCCTCTCCAAGTAAAGATAGGGCATCTTCTTTAAGTAGCTTGTATTTTACATGAACAGTGGATGTGTATGAGCCATCCTCGCGTATCTCCTTGCGTCCTTCGTCAAGGAGGACCATGTAAGTGTCTTCTTCATCCGGCTGGATCGCAAATGCAGAGATATTGATATAGACAGGAAAGAATGTTGCGAGAAATACCAGGATTATTATTATGAGACGCATAAGTCTTAAAACCACCATACAAACCTCCTTTTGTTAGCTGATAGCGCATCTATTAGCTTTTAGCAAAAGAAGGTTTTAATTGTTTAGCCCCTCGACAAGCTTAGGGTGGCTTTCGCCAAGTCGCAGTGAACCCCTTCTTAACGTACGACTTTGGGTCCTTAAAATGCAAAAAACCCACACAGGATTAACTCCTATGAAGGTTTTACTTTTTTAGCCCCTAGACAAGCTCGGGGTGGCTTTCGCCATGTCCGGGTTCCCCCTATTAAACACGGGACATTATTCAATTATATTTATAGTTTACACACCAGGAGCGGATTTGTCAAGGATTTGCTTGAGAACCGCCCCCGTATACTTTTAATCTTCCCCTTTAAATACTTCTGCCTCTTTGCTTCAGGGAATTTTTCTATGGAATACCTTAGCATGGTTCTTGGCATGCGCTTGTAGTGTTTTTTTAGGAAGGCTTCTAAATCCTTAGTGCTGCGTTTTCCGGCTTCGCGTAGCATCCAGCCTACTGCCTTATGGATCAAGTCTTCTTGGTCATTCAATAGGGTCTTAGCTATCTTAAAGGTATCCTGCAGCTTTTTACTCCTTATGAAAGCATATGTAGCTACGATCGAAATTCTTCGATCCCAAAGCAGTTTTGACTTGCTCAATCTATAAAGATCTTTTTTTGATTTCTTTAATAAAAAACTGCCTACGATTTCATGGCTTGATAGATCGACCAGATCCCAATTATTTATATATCGGGTATTGTTTAAATATATATCGTAGATTTGAGTTTTTTGAGATTCAGATCCTTTGTTAAACTGAAAAACTAATATCAAAAGCGCCAATAAGCGTTCTTCGTGAATTTTTGATCTTAAGAGGATTTTGATATCTGAAAACTTCAAGCATTGATATTCTTTGGCAACTTTGCGTATATCAGGCACAGAAACCCCGACAAAAACATCCCCTTCGCCATATTCACCTTTACCGGTTTTAAAAAAGCTTTGAAGGATCTTGGCTTTATCGTTGGATGCGTAAGATTTTAAAGTTTGTTTTATTTTATTTAGCGACATATATAGGGTCTTCGGGGATAGTTATTTGCAGGTATGGCATCCAAATAGTACTATAATAATAAATATAGTCCACCCTGGATGTAACCATATAAAATGAAACAATCTCTCTAACACCATATTTGTATAAGTCCATTTCATGTTAATTCCTCCTCTGTTTCCATATTATCACAAGGGGTAATCAAAGACAAACGGTTTTCATGAACGATAGGGTGTCCCTAAATAGGACGTCCCCAAATTTTACCCAAATTTTAATTTTAAATTTTATAATTTTTATATATCGTGTCTTTTTTATAAATCGGTGTATTTTTTTAGACTATTAATGATACCTACCTCTAAAAGTAGATTAGCTGTTGTAGATTGTTTAAGTAAGTCGCTATTATCGCACCATTTTTTAAATCTCATTATTCCTTGCACCTTGCCGTGTCTATCTTGCAGTCCTTTTAAAATACCCTTTTCAATACTTCTTTTGTAATCTAAAAAGGTAACGCGCGGAGAGAGATCAAAGGCTTGCATGCTGAGAACGTGTCGATCTAAATACATAAGCTCACCAACAAACTTATTAATACTTTGATTATTTTTGATGTTTCTTATGGTAATTAATTTGAGTTTAAGTTCGGATACATCTTTGTAATGAGTAAAATCCCCTGCGTCTATTATAATCTGACCTAAATCAATAGATAGTTTTCTTTCTTCATCAAAAAATATGGTAAGCATCCTAGATATCTCTTCAATGATATCAGCTGTCCCGTTTTTGCTGAATTTATACCTACTAGACTCACCAAATGCAAATCCCTCAGATTGTTTCAATCTTGAATCGTTTATAAAAAAAGTTATTTCCCGCTCATCTTTATTCCAATCAAGCCCTAATTCATAATAATCATCAAACCATTCGCAGCTAAACATAGTTAAAAAAGAATCTTTACTCAATGCATAAGGATTCTGCAATAAATCTGAAAACTTTGGAAATAGCTTTCGAAGAAAGAGAATATTTGAAAAATCTGCTTCAGTGTTGTTATTTAACGAAATCTCATTTGCAACCACCAATCCAAAAATAACTTTTTCATCTCCTAAAAACGTGGTTACTTTTAAAATATGATTACGCTTTCCTTGCTGAAACAATTCTATGCTTATCCTATTGATTCTTTCTAGCTCTTCTATTTTTATGTTTCTTTTTAAATGGCTAGAAATTGTTTTTTTCAAGAAACCGTTATTTATATTAAGAAGAGAGTCTGTAATGTTTGTTTTTATGTCCTGCGGTATTTCTGCCTGTTTGCCTTTGTAAAGAAAATCTCGCGTTATCCATTCTATATCCAACTCTAGCTGTTTTAATGCTGAATAGAACCTCCTCTTGCTAATACCCATAGGAAGGCGCAAATGATGCATATCAAATGAATATGCGATATCTGCCAACAAAATTAAACTCATTAGCACAAATATTAAGAGTACGTTAATTAGCTTACGTGATTTTTTCATGCTAAAACCCTTTATAAAGCAAGTTATATAACGGGCAGAAAAAGGCCATGTTTTATATGACCTGATCTTCCCTGTATAAGTTAATTGTACCAGACTATTTGCTATCTGTCAATAAGCGCACTGTTTTATATATTGACAGCTGCTGCGGCCCCGCCAGGTCTTATGGAGCATGTTTCGGAGCTATTCCTTCCAGAAACATAGCGCTCCGGTTAAGACAATGCCAATTAGATAGAGAGTTGTCTTTCCTGAGATAAAATAAGGATAAATCTTCAAGGCTATTCCTATGATCATAGTGCGCCAAAGGGCATTCTTTTTGCCATAGACAAAAGCGACAAACCCAATGGCTCCGAAAATTATATAAGCTTAGATTAACTTAATAGGTGAAGAGGTCTTTCAGTGAATAGTCTTTTCCAGCAACATTATTTAACGCGCTCAGGACCTTTGATTGTATATGCGGGGTTAGCCGCCTGCCCTTCATAGCCCGGGTAACCATTTTATGCGTAAGCTGCTCATCTGAATGGGCAACAAGATCATGTGGCTTAAGTTCGCTCGTCGCCATAATCCTCGAGATAGGCTGCTCACCAAGGTTTCTCTCTGTATTAGCACTCATAGCCCAATCATACTCCCCTATTTCTTTGTTTTTGTCATATACAGGCATTCCACTTTTTTTCTGGCCCACGAGGTTCGTCTCAGGAATGCCAGGCTGGACTTAATGCTGGGGTTTTTCGCGAAGCAGTTTATCTTGATTCTTCGGGACATCTCTTCCCATCCGTATTTTTCAACCAGATGCGTGAGGATCATTTTAAGGGTAACACCGTGAAGAGGGTCTTTGTGTTTATTATCGATCATCTGATGCCTTTATTTCCTGTGTATGAGATACAGTACAAGAATCCCATTATGAAGATAAATCCGATAATTTTCTTATTAATGTAAATATTATTGATATAATAACCAGCGTGAACAGCGCTCCGATAGCCCAATATTTAATATTTAGATAGCGGAAGGTCGGCTCTTTTAATGGAATATCATAATAATCAAATTTCCTTTTGATAAAATCAAATTTCTTATCTTTTAACCCAAAACTTTCTTCTTGCCATTTACGCATTACATGCGATTTTTTCAGAAAGAATCTATATTCTTTCTCCATATTATCTAAATCGCCCTCTCTTTCATATAAGCTAGCCAATATAAAATGAGCATCAAGATACACAGAATCTTTCCTTATGGCCTTTTTTAAGTATTCTATGCTATCATTATAGTGCCTTTTTTTGAGCAATTCTACAGCTGTAATAAATAATTGCTCCGCATCATTAGTCTTTTTTATCCTATGCCGTCTTATGTCCTTATATTCCAAGACCTGTTCCACATATTTTAAGCCATCGGGATCCTCTCGCTCCAGATCCTCCGCTATAGCAAGTGGACAAAACATAATAGCCAATATTGAAATTGACAGGGCTAAAGACTTCATTATAAGTAAATCTTCAGGGACGGTTCTCGCTTTAAAGCTAGCCCTGTCCCTGAGACCTATTTTAGCGCTTCTATTATTGCGTCGTTGTTGTCTGATTTTAGCACTAATCTGCATGCGCGCTCAGATGCGCAGCCGCAGTCTGTGCCGTAACAATATAGCAGGGTTACGTTCTTTTCTTTTAGCTTATCTCCGATTTCTTTTGTTGCTCCTACTTTGTCGATTACATTTACTACGACTACTTCATTTTCTTTGACGTCCCAGCCTTTCTTTTCCGCGGCTAATTTTGCTTTTTGATTATCGTCAGTTAACATCATAAACATGGCTTTGCCTTCCATCGAATATGCGCATAGCGCGTTTAGGTTTATGCCGTTGGAAGCCATTACAGAACCTACCTCTGAAAGCATGCCGACTTTATCCGGTGTTGTTATAGCCAATTCTTTTGCCTTAATACATTTTGCCATAGCTACCTCCTATAAGTTTTTATCCTTTTGTCTTTTCCATGGGTTGTCCGCAACATACCAGCTCGCCACCGCCAGCTTTTGTCACAGTCACTTCATTGCCACAGACGTTGCATTTATACTCTTCCCCAGTGTTTTGTACAGCCATTTCGCCTCCTTTTGTAAAAATAGTAAGTTATATCTATATCTGTCGAGTCATTTACTTAAAGCAATCATTGTTCCGATTAAAGCGCCTATAATAGTGCTGACTATGGGATTGCTGGTTAAGGGACACGCGCCTGAGACGCATTTTCCAAAATAGCCTATAGCGAATCCTATTATAGCGCCTATCATGCCTCCAATAATGATTTTCATATCAAGAACCCCCCTCCTTTAAACAACTTAGATAATAAGGATGCGTTAGATATGGATGTGGGTAACAAGGAAAGCTTCATATGCCAAGCCTTTGTGGTTAGTAAGTTTATTGTACTAGGCCTGTGTCGTTTAGTCAATATTTTAACACTATTCTAAAGGGACCTTAGTTACATCGCTACGCGGTGTAAGACCTCTGAGATAAAGGTCTGGTATTTTATGCCGAGTTTTTGGGCTTTTTCTTTTATATTGCTTAGATCATGGCTGTTTATCCTGATATGCAAAATCGCGTCTTTTTTACGTGCTTCTAATGCTTCTGCGATACGCGAGAATTCAGCCTTAGATACTTTTACATATTCGCCTTTTCCTATAGCCTCCTCTATGGCCTTTTCCTGCCTCGTTAATCGTACGCGTCTCATTTAAGGCCTCCTTTTTTATACAGCTTCGTGTATTTCCTGCTGGGATAAAATGTCAATAAGCCTTGCCCCTACAATATCTTCAAAAGAGGCCCCTCGCACTCTCTTCAATCTTTCATTTTTTAGTGAGCTCCACTTAAATTCTTTCAATCAGCTTCTATCTGTATATACAATTGTATCACAAATAACCTCCTGTGTCAATTATTTTCTTTTACTATATAAGACACATCTGGAGGTGATTTTCTTTCAATTATTTTAGGGAGTTTAAATCTTAGACAGGTTCCTTAGCAGGCCAGAAAACTAAACAACTTCCCCTTTGGTGACCCAAATAGTATGTTCTTTTGAAATGACCAGCTCGGCGTCACGAACGCAGATATCCAAGTCTTTGTCATCTTGAACAGTGTCTGTCAAAGCTTGTGCAATAGCTCGGAGTTCGGTAACGACTTTTGTATAGGCGATAGATAAGGTTTCATATCTGCGAATTTGCATCCATCCAAATAAAGTTAAAGTAACGGCAGAAAGAAATCCCGCAAAAGAAAACTGGTTAAGGTGGCCTAAAAACCTTGCGCCTGCAAATGTAACTCCAGCGAGCAAGCAGCCGACTGCTCCGATGAAATAGTTTCGATAGTTGTTACTCGTGGTTTTGGCTTTATCGGAATACCATCGAATTTGCTCTTCTATTCTGGAATTTTTATATAAAATCGCTCTTTCCTTAAGAGGCAGACTTCTTGAATTTTTCATCTCATGCGAGATTTCATTTCCGACTATAGAACACCCGGTGACGTTGTTAGTAGAGGGAAGCTCTGTCCGAATTTTGGATAAGTATTTAAGAAAATCAAGAATAATGTCGCTTTCCGACCTGTCTTTCAGATAGTAGCCGCACGCACAACGAAACTTCCAGGATTCTGCCTTAACAGCTTCTGCTAAAGCCCTGGATTCATACCATCCTTTTTGATGCTCCAGGTTTTTTTCAACAAATAAGACAACTATCGCAGTCAACAGGGCAAGTCCGCTAAATAAAGAAGGCCAATGCAAACCAACTATTGAATTAAAAGGAAAAATAGCGATAAATGAAGCTAAAATAATTGCCCCATATTTAATCTTTTCCAGCAGAATACAATTTTTTTTATGAAAAGATGAAGCGGTTTCTGCGTTTTTGAATGTTGTGGGATATGTTAATTCGTTATTCATATTCTCTCCGTTATGAGTATAAAACTAGTATACTTACCTCTGTGATTTAGGCAATATCCTAAAGGGACTTTCTGCTATCCTTTTTCTACCTAATTTTAGATGGCTTTTTGAGTGTTTGGGCCGGGTAATTTTATACTTTAGGGACAGGTCTGGGATTGGCTTGAGAACCGTCCCTGTATGCTCTTTTGCTACTTTTTCTCTTTTACTAAAAGCGGTAAAGAAGCTTCTTGTTTGCCGTCAATAGCTAGATCTATAGAGTACTCACTGAATCCCGCAAGTTTTAACCCCTGGATATTAAGGATCAAATTTGACGTAGCGTATCTTTGACCTTCGCGAAGATCGACGCGTATTGGGGCGTTTAACGGTTGGATAACATGCTTACCATCCGCATCAACAAAATTTACTGTGACTTTATGCTCCCCTTTTTCTATGCTCTCGAACCTGATCCTAAGGACAATCGAACACTGAGGATGAACGCTTGGCGTTTTTGCGGTAAAAATAGTATCAAACGCGCCAAGCATGTTTAATTTTCCCCTCTCATTAGTAGCGGCATCACATAGTGTAAATACTTCGATGTTCATCATGTACCTCCTGTATTCTTATTGGCCTAGATCTTCGGCCATGTCTTTAGCTTCATTTTTATCGATCATGCCGTTATTGTTGGTATCATAGCCTTGTTCGATTTCACTGTCTACTTTTGCCTTGCCGTTTGTTTTAACAAGAAGGTGCTTGTCTTTAAGCATTGCTTTTACTTCTTCCGGCTCAAGAAAACCATTGCTATTGATGTCGTACTTACGCTCCATTGCGGTGTTAACTTTTGATTTTCCATGGCGCCAGCAAAGGCGTTTTTCTTTTGCGTCGATCGTTCCGTCGCCATTTAAATCTATTCTTTCTCTTTGTAGTTTTTTCCACGCCGCTGATTCATCGCCGTCAACTACGCCGTCGCTGTTAGTATCGGCATGTTTTTCCCACCATGTATTGACCTTTGACTGGCCTTTGACCTTGTGTCTCTCTTCCCATTTTTTCTCCATGTGGATCTCTTTTTTGTTCAGCATGCCGTCCTTGTTCTTATCAGCATGCTTGAATTTAGCAGCTTTGCCCTTTCTTCCAGCATATGCTCCTGGTTGCGCTATCAGAAAAACAAAACACATAGCAGTCAATAACACAAAGAATCTCTTGGCCATATCCCCCTCCTCAGTTTTCTAGCCGTATTAACGCTTACAATCCAATAGTATCACAAGCTCTATTAAAATTGTACATAATTAGTTACAGATAACAATAGGTCTTTAGGTATGATTTCCTATAATGCGCGCCTATGTCCTGGTTTTAGATTTTTGAAAAAATTTGCTATGCCACTTAAGAACTCTCCGAGCTGTCCTAGCGCTACTTTATGAGAAACCCAGGCGTCAACTTCTTTATATTCAACGGAGTTAATACCTGATTGAAGTGAATTTAAAAAAGTTGCGGTTATTTTAGGGGTAACTATTATGATTTTACCAGGTGAAATCGGTGGTGATGGTATTCTGTAGTCTTCCCATGCGATGAGTTGTTCCAATCTAGCTCCAAAGTCAAACACGTCTAGCATCTCGATCCAAGCAATGTCCTCTTCCAATGCAGCATCATCATAGTTATCCTCCCCTGCTATAGGCGGTTTATAAATAATGTTGAAATTGCCCCATTCATTAAAGGCCTTTACGGCTGGATCAATGGCGGCCTCTATTTCTTCTTCTGCGATAGGCATGGGCAGGTTGAGTTCCTTTGCTATTTTTTCTAATTTTGAATTGATCAATCTCTTGGCCGTAGTTTTATCAATTATAATGGATCCATCCAGAGCATACAGGGTTCTAGTAGCTTTTGAAGGCTCTATTTCAAGAATAGCCGAACTTTGTCCTATAAGGATCTTATCAGGAGCTTTATCCGTGAAGCATAAGCCGTGTTCTATGATAATATTTTTTTCTTTTAAGTCGTCAAATTTTAATGCCAGGTCGGGCAGGTTTTTTCCTGAAAAATCAACGTTTATTATTACTCTTTCTGGTCCGCCATCCGGTCTAAATGGGGTATCGTCCTCCAGCTTTTTTAATGCAAATGATTTTGCCCCCATGGCCTGAAGCTCTTGTTTGGCACCTTCCATTTTTGTTTCTTCAATATCGAAAGGAACGGGGAAGTCTCCTAAAGATAGGACTAGTTTTTTGCTTTCAGCGCTTATCCATATTTCCTGAGCTTTTTTAATAGCTTGTTTTTCCCTTGTTTCACATCCACCGCCGCCTTTTGTTCCTGCGCCGTCTTCTGTTATCTCATCAGCGCCATCAATGAGGAGATTTATTTCTTCATCATTCTTTAATGTTTCGAATCTGAGGCAATCTATCCCATTGGATAACATTTTTTCTGTGGTTATATCCGATGAAGCGACAAATCTAATATATTTTTTAATGCCCATTGTTTTGCTTATTTCATCTATATAGTGATCCCAAATATTAGTTCCGCCCCCTAAGCATAAAATTAGTTTTTTCTTTGTTTTTTTGTGGTATTGTTTGGCTTTTTTAAGAGCAAGCTTTACGCCTCTTTTTGCCGCAATGCGTTTTTCCGTTTCTATTTTATCTTTTGCTGAGTCTTTAGGAGGGGTTGCTTTTTCCATCCTCTCCGGAGCAAGTCCTCCCACAGGAAGCCTCAAGTTTGAAGGATAGCATATATTTGTCAGAGAGAAGCACAATATGATAGTTAAGCCGATTATTTTTTTCATTTTCTTCTAATTTCTTTTCAAAGTTCTTTATATTATAAGGCACAAAAAGACCATATTCACTATGGCCATCACCATTAATATATATCATACTAGCATACAGTGGCCATGTCAATTAATTTAGACTTTTAGCGATAATCTCTATGCGGCAAATGCAGCTACATTAATATAGATTGGGAAAAATGTGGCTAGGAATACGAGCGCTATTAAGGCGATCCGTATTATTTTTAGAATTAACATAAAACCTCCTTTTGAGAAGGTTTTAATTGTTTATCGTCGCAGATTCCCCCTTCTAACATACGACCTTATTAGAATGTCACGTATTGCGCTGCTTTTTTTAGTCGTTTGCCTGGCCTACCCAGGTCTTCCATTCTCCTTAATTTTATGTTGCTGGCGCGTAATGAGATTATCTTTTGCGCCATGATATGGCCCATGCCTGGAATTCTGAGCAGCTGGAATTTACCTGCTTTATTGATGTTGACTGGAAAGTACTCAGGGTGATGTTTTGCCCATAGTTCTTTTGGGTCTGTCTCGAGCGATAGATTACCTTTTTCGTTAAAGGGTATTTCGGAAGATAAAAAACCGTATTTACGCATGAGCCAATCTGTCTGGTAGAGCCTGTGCTCGCGCATTAATATGTCAGAGTTATTTGTGGTCATGTTTTCACCAGGCAGGCTCTTCTCTCCTAACCCGCGCTGATATGCGCTGAAATAGGCGCGATTAAGCCCGAGGTGGCGGTACAAATCCCAAGAGCGGTTTACGATATCTTTGTCAGGTTCGGCAGAAGCGCCTACTATGAACTGTGTAGTATGCTTGACGCCTTCAAAAGGCGCGCCTTTGGCTGTGAGACGGCTTATTAGCGAGAGCGGGCGCAGTATGTCTCTTGTGTAATTTTTTCTATCCGAAAGGTCCTTGAAGTGTTTATCTGTGGCTGATTCGATATTGATAGATACGGCATTCGCGACTGAAAGCGTTTCTCTTATGGCAGCCTCTGATGAACCAGGCAGGATCTTAAGGTGTATGTAGCCGTAAAAGCGGTTTTTACGCAGGGTCTTCCCCACTAAATTTATCTTCTCCATGGTTTTGTCAGGCGTACCAATGACGCCGCTGCTTAAAAAGAGTCCCTGTACTTTTCGCGCGTGATAATAGTCGTAGAATGCCTTTACGACATCCTGGGGCTCTAACCGGCATCTCTGCGCGTTAGTACCTGAGCGGAGCGGGCAGTATTTACAGTCATTGACACATTCGTTAGAAAGGAGCGTTTTGAAAAGATATGACGTACCGCCGTTTGGGAGCGTGACAGGATAGACCCATGAGCCGTCTTTGGAGCGTCTTCTGTGCTCGTCTTTAGCAGTGGCACAGGCGCAGGCAAGATCGTATTGCGAGTCACGCGACAGTAAGGAAAGTTTTTCTAAGATCGAGGGTTGTTTCTGGATAAACAAAAAACCTCCACAGAATTTTTTCTATGAAGGTTTTACTTTCCGCCTTCGCTAAGCAACTTTCGCGCTTAGCTTCGGCGAGATTGGCATAGCCAATATTAACGTCCGGGATTTCCCCCTTCAAACTCGGGACCGAGCCCCGTACCAAATCTTCGATTTGGTACGGGGCTTTATTTGTTTGTAATGATAGTTTACATTATGATACTTAACTTGTCAATAGCAAGTCAGGCGAATTTGTCTTATAATTTTCTGGAATGTTTTTTTATTATGGATCGGAGTTCTTCTATTGTTACGCTCCCGAAGATATCTGTTTTAGGTGCAGCTATGGTTCTAAAGTACTCGTAGCTTTTCGCCGCTTCCAAGCGGGCTTTAATATATTTTTCTGTTAATTGACGTTTTATGCGGAAATAGATGAGTTTCTCTCCCACAGCAGGTCTCAGAGAACTTGCCCAAGCCATATTGCATGTTAATATACCGATAGCCGCTATTATGAGTATTATTTTTTTCATTTTACACTAAGTCCTTTTAAAAGCTCTTTATGTTGCGAAGCATAAAAAAGCCATTTTTTTTCTGGCTTTTACTTTTCGTACCACTTACGCATATT
>JBHPHU010000013.1:0-34326 GCA_042571405.1 Candidatus Omnitrophota bacterium
TATCAGAAACCCATTTCCATTAGAAATAGCTAACGATCCAGATATTCTTTATCATGGGACTAGTACGCTTTGGTCAAGCATGATTGAATCTGAGGGATTCAAAATTAAATGGCCTATAAGACTAGAGGATATATTGATATTAATTAGGCAGTATGAAAAGATGGGCTGGAATGGTATTAATGCAGATGGGTATATAGTGCTCAGGACTTTTAGTATTGGATGTGACTTTAAAGAGGCACATAATAAACTACCATCTTTTACTTATTTATATCGTTTAGCCAGAAATTATGCCTCTAGACCTGGCGGAGAAACTTTCACTGCAATCATAATTGCAATACAAAACCTATACTCTTATCTCGAAGATAATAATATTAGGAAAGAGCATCACAATGAACTTAATTTTATAGTTCTGAACAACGAAAATTTATTAAAGCAAGTTACTGTAAAAAATAAATCGTACGAGTCTTTAAAAACAGAAACAATTGAATATAAAAATAAACTATCATATTTAAATAATCTGTCTTTGTTAACAAAAGATATAGAAAAATTAAGAGACTTGAGAAAGCGCATATTGCAATCAACCAAAAAAAGCCTGCCAGTAGTATATGCACTCAAAACATCTTTAGATGGTATTGATTTTTCTAAGATACATATATCTGATATTCGATTTGCTCGACCTATAGAATCAAAAGAAATTATTGGAAAAGCAGTCTTCCCCAATGGAGCGAAACACGTTATTTCTAGCAGCACCAATGAAGAGGGGGAATCAATGGATCATTGGCACAGACTGAGAGAGAAGCATGTTAAAGTCAAATTGTAATATATCATTTTTTAAGAATGATCTCCGAAGAAGACATTTATGGGATGGCAAGTGCCCGGTTAAGAATTGCTCTGTAAATACGCAAGCTCACAAGGTCCCTTTTCAAAGATATAAAGGCAAAATGCGTTATTTACCTTATTGCCCTGAGCATGGGATTCGCATTCATAGTAGTGGCTTTGTCTACTACAATGGTCCAAGCAAGGAAGACTTGATAGTTGCGACAAAGCGGAATCTAATGTTTTATAACGACTACTATACTGCTAATTTCCTTAAAAAAGAAAACAAACTTGAATCAGGACGTTTATGCTATGAAAGCAGCGAAGATGCTGTTTCCTACAATGTATTTACAGAAATGCTTTCAGATGGGTATGCATTAAAGAAATTAGTAGCTTATATCACGAAAAAGAATATCACTGACAATGTGGAACTTTATCTGTGGGGCGGAAAAATTGATTTAAAAAATAATAAATTTTCGCCATACAAGCCTCTTTTAGATGTTCGTAGGCATTTGGAACGCGACATAAAAAACTTTGGTACTGAGCCGGATATAATGTTAGTTGTTCCTGGAAAAGCAGTAATATGCATAGAAGCAAAATTTGGCAGCAAGAATCCTATAGCAAAAGAGAAAAAAGAAACCGAAGGCGAAAAGCCAAAAGCACGTGAAAAACTTATCGAGCGCTATTGCAAAAAGAATAAAATAATAGATGCGAGCACAATTTTTGACTTCAGTAATATACCAAAACTATTTTATGAGCAGCTTTTTAGGAATATAGTCTTTGCCGCATCTATGGCAAAACTATCAGGTGCTAGTGAATGGCATGTTATCAATTTAAGAAATCAGCATGTAATGAATCTAAAGAAAGGAAGACCTGAAAGCCTGCCTATAATGCGTAATATGCGCTCCATATTAAAGCCTAAGCATAAAAGGAGGTTTAGTCACTTAACTTGGGAGCAAATTTACAATATAGCTGTAAAGGGCAACGAAAACCTTTACGATCTAACATGGTATTTGAAGAACAAAAGCCTTGGATGCGGTAGAGCATTTAATGTGCTTTAGGCAAAATGGCAAAAATTAAACTAGATCTACATGATATTTTTAATAAGGGGCGATCGATTGAGGGGGAGCTTAATCGGGTCATTCGAGAGGCTGTGGATAAAAAGATTCGCCTGGTAGAAATCATACCAGGGAAGGGGAGTGGGCAGCTTAAAAAGCATGTTTTGCGCTTCTTGCAGGATAAAGAGATAAAAAAGCTCTATCATAGAATAGAGAAGGATAGTAAGAATTTCGGAAGGATTTTTGTGCATTTTAGGTTTTGAAAAAAAGGGGGAATTAAATGATACGTTTTGAATCAAAACATTATTCGATTAATGACTTTAGGGAGTGGAGTGAAAGAGGAGAGCTAGAGTTAACTCCAAAATTTCAACGAAGAGCTGTTTGGTCAGATAAAGCGCGATCATTCTTAATGGATACAGTCATCAGAGGATATCCTATATCTAAAATATTTATGCGGCATGATGTTGATCCTGCAACTAAAAAATCATTAAGAGAAATAGTAGATGGGCAACAACGAATTAGAACAATATTAAATTATCTACAAGATGGCTTTAAAATATCGAGGATTCATAATGAAAAATATGGGGGCAAGCATTACAGTCAACTACCTAGTGATATGCAACGCCATATTCTACAATACGAAATCTCTGTCGATGCATTATTAGGCGCTGAAGATGTACAAGTATTAGATATTTTTGCAAGATTAAATACATACACAGTTAAGCTTAATAAGCAAGAATTGAGAAACGCACGGTACTTTGGTCTATTTAAGAAAACAGTTTACGCTTTAGGTTATGAATATGTAAAATTCCTTGTTAACAATAATGTATTGCGAGAAAAACAAGTCGCTCGAATGGCTGAAGCAGAACTAACATCTGAATTAGTCATTTTACTTATTGATGGTGTGCAAGATCGTACAAAAATTGATGACTACTACGATAGATATGATGAAATCTTTAACAAAAGAAAGAACGTCATGGAAAGCTTCAGAAAAACTCTCGATACTGTTGCAGAAATAACTCAAAATTTCTTGTCGGAATCAAATTTTACAAAAATACCCTTGTTTTATTCATTATTTGGGGTTACCCGCGAACTATCTCAAAAACACAACCTACATAAAAAAGATTATCCTAAAATTCTTAGTGCATTGCAGGATCTGGACAGCATATTAGATTCCGATCCTGATAACTTACCTCAAGTTAATTTCAAGTTTTACGATGCTTCCACTAAACACGTTACCGATTTATCAAGACGAAAAATTCGTCATGAGTTCATAAAAAAACATATTTTAAAAAATCTGACTAAATAATAAATACAATGGGTCTATTAAAATCAATACATGCTGAATTTAAACACTGCATTGAAGAAGCTCGCGACTGCACAAATAGTGCGCATGAATATTCTAACCAAAACGACGTAAACAAAAACTTTATTTATAATATTTACGAAATTTCCTTTTTGAAAGTATTTACGGGCTGGGAAGCATTTCTAGAAAATTCATTTATAGCATATATGAGTGGGGCAACTTCAAAAAAATCCAAGCCCAGACTTTATTTAAAAAAAATTAACAAAGATCATGCTTTAAAAATATTATGCGGGACTCTAGAATACCCCGATTGGACAAAAATTGAAGAGGTCCGCACGTTAGCAAAGCTATATTTTATAAAAGGTGGTCCATTTTTATTGCCTTTGAAAGAGATCGAAGTTTATTACAATGAGATGAAAAAGATAAGAAATGCTATAGCGCATATATCTGAAAATGCCAAAGAGAAATTTTACAGCTTAGTTAAAGCAAAGTTGCCTGTATTTAGGCAAGATATATGCCCTGGTGAACTTTTATGCAATAGAATTAGTAGCAGGCAAAGAAAAATATTTTTTGAACACTATATCAATTTCTTAGAGATAGCGGCGAACAAAATAATGCGCACATAAAGCCTAGCCTAGTTAAAATTACCAGGTTAGCCGCTTATAAGGCAAGCAAGCCGAGATTACTTCCAAAGTTTAAATCTCCTACAATATCAGAGGTTTATATCGACCCCTAAAAACCAGGGGTCGATTTGCCCCGTACCAGTCGCTTCGCTCCGGTACGGGGTATAGTTTATAGGGAGTTAAATTCCTTCCGATTACTAAAATTTCTTAAAATAATTTGAAAAAAAATGGCTTTCTCGTGTGTCTATATTATATAGGTGATCGCAATTTGTATCCTTAAGTAGAAGGGAGGTTGGTATGAAAGAGGGTAGTCAGCAGCAGGTAATTGAGACTATGATATTAGTGATTCGCGGGCAAAAGGTGATACTGGATAGAGATTTAGCAGGGCTTTATAGGGTATCCACTAAAGCCATTAATCAATCTGTAAAAAGAAACATACAAAGATTTCCAGAAGATTTCATGTTTCAACTTAGCGCTAGAGAGTTCAAAAATTGGAAGTCACAATTTGTGACCTCCAATTCAGACAGAATGAAGATTCTTGTACCGTTTGGGAATTTAGCTTTGCAAGTGTCCCTGTTTTTGAGATTAAAGGTGTCCCCGGATAATATAAACTAAAGAGATAGGTTTCTCAAGGGGACAGCTTTAATCTTACGAAAAGGGACAGGTTGCCGATGCAAATTGCAAACGGTACAAAAAACGACAAAAGTGTCCCCCGACCTCATCAAGTAGGTCAGGTTCTGAGGAAAGACACCTTTCTTTATAGCTGGACCACTTATAATCCGCGATATTCTCTACCATCCTAGCCCTTACAGGATTTGATTCTATGTAGTTGGCGCAGTGTATTAAATATTGATCCTTAAAGATTGGTTTGGAAATAAACCTTCCTTGCCAGAGGTGGCCTGAAGTTCTATAGGTCTGATTGAAATACGCTGAATACCCTCTATTTAGCCATTGCATGAATTTAGACATATTGAGGGAAGAGAGGGTTTCGATTAAGAGATGGACATGATTTGGCATAAGGCAGTAGGCGTAAAGGAGAATCTGATATTTGCGCTTAGCCTTTTTAAGGATCCTAAGGTAAACAGTATAGTCCTTTTCGTTCATGAAAACAGTTTGTCTTTGATTTCCCCTTGTGATAATATGATAACAAGGGTAGTTCATAAAGGTCCTAGGTAGTCTTGGCATAATTTCACCTCCTACTATATAGACACGTCAGAAGACGATTTTCTTTCAATTATTTTAGTGGGGGACAGTTTAAAGATTGCGCTGGGACAGATTGGCAGGAGAGTTCCAAAACGGTACAAAATCATAACAACAAGATCATCAAGATCGCATTGAGGAGAAAATAAATGACAGAGAAAAAAAGTCCACCTAAAGCAGTAATTGTATTTGCTTGGGTTGATATTTTATTTGGGCTATTGGCCCTTATATTTTTTATATATGGTCTAAGTAAATTCTTATATAGTATACAACTTATTCAAAATAGCTCTATGCCTGTTAAAGGCTATTATGTTTCTCGAGATCTAGGAAGAGCCTTGTTTTGTTTGTCTCTTCCGGGAATTCCTTTTTTAATTTTAGGGCTGGGGGTGTTAAAGCTTATTCCATTGGCTAAAAAAATAACTCTGAATCTTTCTCTTTTTTATGTTGTCTCGCTTATCTTGGTTTACGTATTAGACGAGTTATTAAGATTACCTATTATGAAAATCCCAATACAATTCTTTTTTGGATTATTTTTATTTTCCCTAAGTCAGCTATTGTTTTTCACGCGCTCTAAGGTAAAAGAACTGTTTAGCAAGTAGGACGAGTTTCTCCTAGTATTTAAAATTCCTTCCGATTTTTAAATTTCTTAAAATAATTGAAAGAAAATCGCCCTCCAGATGTGTCTTATATATATTTTTCTTGATATTTTTCTTGTACCGTATTGGAAATTCCTCACCAATCTGTCCCAGAATCACGCTTCAAAGTGTCCCCGCTTAGTTTTCCCAAAATAACTAAAAATAATTGAAAGAAAATCACTCTCCAGCTGTGTCTTATATAGTAAGACACTGGATCCCCGCTTTCCCCGCACCAAACGCTTTTAGAAGTATCTGATAAGTTTGGTACGGGGCACGCGCGGGGATGACAAACAGGGGAGGTGTGTTATGACAGAAGTGCAGTTTTGGAGGTTTTTGGAGGGGGTTTTGTGGCAGGTGCATGGCAGGGAGCCTATGATGGCCGGCACTATAGATATGCCTACTGATCCAGAGTTGCAGGCAGTGAGCCATTATTTAATGAATCATGCGTTATTACCCAAGGATTGCGACAGGATCCCGGTTGAATTTATAGCGGCTATGGGTAGGCTTCTTTCTAAGGAAGGACTCCAGTGCAGAACCAGGGAAGCTATTATGATAATACTAGCACATAATGGCTCTGACACGGCGCTTAGTGCCTTAGCAATGTATAATATGAGACCTGATAAAGGCCTGGAGGTTTTCAGCCGAATGGCGCTGGAGGAATGCAAAGACTGGCGCAATGGCACGGTTATGAAGGTTGATTTGGTTAAGTAGGTTTCCAATTTTCCAGACAGTGTCTGGCAAATCTAAAGCCATACAGATGGTCACAAATTGTGACCTTAGAAAAACTCCAACCGCTAGTTGGAGAAATTATATATAACCTATCTCAGAATTCCAAGACAGTGTCTCGGAATTTATATCAGACTTACAAGGAGGGATGTAATAATGAAAGAACTTATTCCGCAGGAGCGAATCGAGCAGAAGATATTTGTGATTCGGGGGCAAAAGGTTATGTTAGATAAGGATCTGGCAGGGCTTTATGGAGTAAAGGCCATTAGGCTTAGAGAACAAGTATAAGATTCTTGTACCGTTTGGGAATTTAGCTTTGCAAGTGTCCCTGTTTTTGAGATTAAAGGTGTCCCCGGATAATATAAACTAAAGAGATAGGTCCTCAAAGGGGGACAGCTTTAATCTTGAGAATTAATTTTCTTGTACCGTATTGGAAACTCCTCACCAATCTGTCTTCGAATCATGCTTCAAAGTGTCCCTAGGCAAAAAATCTAAAATAATTGAACCCCATTCTAAATTCTAATCGATGCTCAATTCGTTATTTGTAAATAATTGCGGGCAATTCTGATAAGTTATTTGACGATATTTAAGAATTTGGAACGGGGCAAGAGAAAATCTCCTCTCGAGTAAATTTCTCAAAATAATTGAAAGAAAATTGCCCTCCGGATGTGTCTTATATATAGGTGGTCGCATTTTGCGACCTCAAACAGGAGGGAGGTGTTTAATGAAAGAGCTTATTCCGCAGGAGCGGATAGAGCAAAGGATATTTGTGATTCGAAGGCAGAAAGTTATGCTGGATAGGGATTTGGCAGAGCTTTATGGTGTACCAACAAAGAGGTTAAACGAGCAGGTAAGAAGAAACCTTAAGAGATTTCCAGGAGATTTTAGATTTCAGTTAACTTGGGAAGAATCAGAGTCTTTAAGGTCGCAAATTGCGACCTTAAAGACTGGTGGCAAAAGTTCAAAAAGAGGAAAACATATCAAATATTTACCATGCGCCTTTACAGAGCAGGGTGTTGCAATGTTGTCAAGTGTGCTTAACAGCGAACGCGCTATCCAGGTCAATATTGTCATTATGCGGGCATTTGTCAATATAAGGCAATTTCTTTCTACACACAAAGAGCTTGCCAGGAAACTTGAAGAGCTTGAGAAAAAGACTTCTAAGCACGATACTGAAATACAGAAAATCTTTGAAGCCATAAAGCAACTTATGGCTTTGCCCAAGCCAAAACGAAAGCCCCAGATAGGCTTTCGCCAGGATCCAAACTGGTGACAAATTGACACCGGTTGAATAGGGGGTTTATAAGGGGTGAAAGAAAAAGATAGAAATAATAGGGGAGAAAGGTAATTAGCTATATAAAGGTCGTCAGGGGCTTATAGAGAGCATATCCAGACATGAATAAGCCTTCTCAGTAGTTCTCGACTCGCGGAGTTTACCCCGAGCGAAGTCGAGGGGCTCGCTCGAACAGTATTTACGTTAGCCTTACTTGTTCAGCAGGGCGGAACAGTTATCCACAGCATTTCAACATAAAGACGTAACTCGTTGAGCCATATACACTTGTGGCTCTTTCTTCCATATAGGCTAGTTAACATAAGATACATTATAGGCGGTTAGGATTGATCATGAAGGAACCAGGTTTATATGATTCAAATCTCTTCAGCCGCTTCTTATTACCCCTATTTTGTCTTATTGCTTACCGGTAGGCTTCTCTGCGGTGCATTACCTTTATTATATGGATTATTAGCTTGTGCTTCAGGATGCTGTAGATTATCCTATAATCTGCCACTCTGTATGAATAACGGCTTTTTAGGTCGGCCTTGAGTGGTTTGCCTATGTATGGATTATTTGCCAGCACCTCTAGTATAACCTTTATTATTTTTGATCTAAGCTTCTCTGGCAGGTTTTCTATTTGCTTCTTAGGTCTGGCAGGAATGTTTATTTTATACTTGCTCACTTCTTGTCCTTTTTCTTGCTTTTTTTCTTGGCCTTTTTACCAAAGACCTCTTCAAAATCATAGACTTTCCCTTCCCTAATCTCTTTTTCTGCCAGTCTTATATCTTCCATAGCTTCCTTGTCGCTCATTATCTCCAAAGTCTCTATCCAGCCTTCGTAGTCATCCATACTCATCAATATTGCCTCGGGCTTGCCATGCTTTGACACAACATAACGCTCATAATGCGCTTTTACATCACTGATCACATTTGCCAGATTCTTTCTTAAGTTCCTTACTGATATATACTTTGCCATACTTAATCACCTCTACTATAAGCGTACCATATTGTGTACACAATGTCAAGTCAATAAATGCAGTTGTTTCTTCCGTATATGTTCCTCGATCTCAGGGTGCTCTTTAAGCTCCCTAATAATACCCTCTCTGACCCAAACCCTTATTAAGGCCTGGTAATAATCCCCTAGCCTGTTGGCTATAATCTTGGCTAACAGGATCTGGCTTTCTTCCATCCTCAAGGTCAGCGTTTTCTTCTTTTCCTTGTGCTTCTTGGCCATTTTCTTAAGGAAGGCTACGTCAAACTGAAAGGGCTTTTTAGCCTCCCTGAATTCACCTGCATAGTCCAATGGGCTATGCGTGCTCCAAAAATCAGCTTTTTCTTTCTCTGATTTAAATTTAGGTATCTTTTTTCGCTTTTTCATATTGTATCACCTTCTTCTATAGTTATGCTTCTCTCTACCAGTCATATCTCTTGCAGTGATAACCCTTATTAAACCATACGCTTTTGTTGCAAAAACTACCAATAAATACCTGCCATCCTGCGTAACTCCAAAAGCCATATATGTATTATCTTTGCTTCTCTGGAAAATCGGCCTCCCGAATAATATAACCTCTTCGACCTCATAATCTCGTACACCATGCCTGCTTATATGCTCTAAGTTACGCCCATCCCAATCAAATCCATAAATCCACATAAGATGCCTTAACCCTGTTCAATATGAAGTATATCATATTGTATTTACATTGTCAATACGTTATTTAAAGGACAACTCTTATCCCCATATACATTAGACACATCCAGAGGCGATTTTCTTTCAATTATTTTAGCTTTTTTGCCTGGGAACAGTTTGAAGCGTAATTTGGTGAGAGGATTTCAATACGGTACAAGAAACTTTTTTATTATTGCACCTTATCAATAAAATGTCTTTTTATCTCTGGTTGTTTGAAGTAATTAAATGTCGCGCAATAAATAGCTAAAGTAACTAGAGTCACTACTCCTTGGCCGAACGGAGCTGTCCTCCAGTAATTAATAAACCAAATAATCCAACGGGTCATGCTAATGCTGATTATTACCAAATAGACCATACACAGTGGTATTAAGATTTTTAAAGCGCGCTTTCTAAGTTTTAAAAGGCCTACTCCTACATAAATATGTAATAATCCCGAGACAAAGTTCAGGAAAATAAAGAATAAATAAATTAGCATTGAAGAAAGAGCATCCGTAGGCAGATAGGTCGCATGTTTAAAAATATAATTATATAAAGTTATTGCCGCTATTACGCTAGATTGAATTCCTAGTACGATAAACAATCCTGCAAAAAATGTCACTTCCTGTGTCGTTTTCTTCATCGATCAAAATATCCCCATATCAAGCCTAGCCAAAATTACCCATTTTATCTCACCCTTAGTATATTGCATATTATAAAAGTATCTTATCATGATGTACGTTTGAAAACAAAGGGAATTCGGAAATATGCGGGGTGAGTCAAAACACCAAAAGAAGAAGCATTAGAGCCCCCTAGAGAGGGTTTGCATTCTATAGACAGTTCTTAGAATGTTTCGGATCAAAACAGCTGATGGTCTACGCGTTGCTGCGCGAACGTTTTTAAGGGTGGTGTCTATTTTTTCAGCTTTAGATAAAAGGTCTGTTCTGTTGATGTCTTTTACAAAAGAAGTTACATCGAATCCGAGCCTGAATAATTCATCTATTTCTTTCTCGTTGAACCAATTTTCTCCATTCGGTTTTTCGTTGATAATTTTCATATCCGGAGAGCGGTTTTTGTAGCTCTCAGCTCCAGGGGCTATCTCTATTTTGCCGCCCTTATGCAATACTCTCTTCCGACGAATATACTCACTTGCTTTAAAATCAACAAATAAATCGAGAAGATCAGTATCATCATATGGCAATACATCTGTGGCTTCGCATAATATTATGTCAGCTTTTTTATCGTTATTTATTATCTCCTGATAACCCGACCACGTTGTGTAACCCATCATATCCGAATACGCTACTTTACCCGGAGCAGCAACTCTTAGTCCAATCTCTTCCAAATGTCTTTTAATTATATTAATCAATGTTGTTTTGCCTAAACCTCCGGCTCCTTTTATCATTACCACAAATGGCCGTTCTTCTCCAGCAGTTCTATGCAATGTATATTTTTCGGAAAGCATTTTTCCTAACTTGTAATATCCTCTGTCTAAAGCCAGCAATGAATTCATCAGCTTGTATTTATGTAACTCATCTTTTGATAAAATAGGTACTCTAAGATTTTGTGCTTGAGCATAGGCAGGGCTCGAACAAGCAATAGCTATTATTAAATTAACTGCAAAGAATGTCTTTTTAAATTTTATCATGTCTGTAACCAAGTAATCTATCAAGTAATTATAAAACTAAAAAATCAGAGGTGTTTTCTATAGGAAGCTTGTTGTTTCATACAGCCGATCTAAATCCATCTCCATTAATGGATTTTTTCTATATGGGCTCAGAGTTTTCTCAATATTTTCGTATTCCTGATTAATGGGAATACGTAAGCTGCTTAACGAATATCCTATTCGCGGCCACAAAACCACCCCGGCTATAACAAATAATACTGCTACGCTAACAGCTTTATTAATCTTCCTCATAATCCACCCAAAAAAATAGCCTCTACCTTCACAATAAGGCTATACAGCTGGCTATGTATATCTGATTATAATTATATCATATAATGTGGGTAAAGGCAAACAGCTAGAAATGTTTAACTATTTATTGATTTTCATGCACTTGGAAGAGGATGAGGCGATTTTTTGGTTATTTTCGTCAAAGCACTCCCCTTCTACAATTAATAACTTGCCTTTTTCAGAGATTACTTTGGCTGTAAATGTAAGTTTTTTGCCTATAGCGGCAGGTTTTAAAAGTCTCACAGTATATTCTGCGCTCACAGCTGGTTTATCCAGCTTCCATGCCAAGTTTACCATGGTTTCATCTAATATTAGGCCTATAAGTCCGCCATGAACAATATTTTTATAACCCTGGTGGATTTTTTGAGGCACAAACTCTGTAGAAATGGTTTCATTTTTCTCGTCAAGCTCAAAGCTCAGCTTAAGCCCAGACTTATTAAGCGAACCGCATACAAAACAAAAACGATCATCTTCTAGCTTCATATATCATCACATTATCATAGCGAAATACTGCTTTGCTTTACATACACGCACTGACTACAGCCCCACCAGGTCTTGTTTAGCATATTGCGAATCGGAACACATAATACTGGTTCGCCTTTTACAGTCTTTTGCATGCCAAAGCGATTATTATAGGTATCGCAGAAATACTTGCCATCCAGGCCTTTTTTTAAATGCTCACAAGGATCGCCATCCAAAATCCCGCAACAAGCGCCGCAACGTTTACACAAGGCTTCATAAGCTTGGTATTTCTGATCCTGCATTTGATTGTATTTCTTTTCGTCAATCATAATCCGAGCAATCGATAATATTCTACTATGGTTTTCAAAGAATTACTGACCAAAATACCTAAAAAATAAGTTACAATAACAGTAACGATAGTTATAGTTATCTTTTTGTTATTGCTGTAATCAGGAGTAAGCCAGACCAGTGGTAAGGCAAGCGGTCCTACAAATAGAAAAGCAGTTACTATAGCAGGTGTCTTAAAATACCATTTGCTCTGCTGTTTTTTATCTATACCTGTATCCTTCGTCATTTTAAATAAACCTTAATAATTTCAAACCTGTTTTTGGGTCCAGATCTTTTCTGGCCTTAATGCCCTTTAATTCAAATATAACCGCTTCTATTAGTAAGAATACTTTGGAATCCTTTCTGATGCAGCCTGCAAGCACCTTCTTCCTCTTCCCTAGCGCCCCATGAATATGCACCTCAGGTTCTTTTTGACCCTTAAAAATAGTGCCAATTCCAACCACTTCCCAGGCATCCTTAAAGCTCTCCCAATGCGGCTTTGGCGGTATTTTGGGTCTTTTTGGACCAGTAACAACATGGCCTTTTCGCAATGCCCCAATAAACACCATTACCCCGGCCCCAATCTTCTCTTTTTTGACTAGTCCCTTTACTTCATCTATCAAAACATCCCCATCATCAAACCTAGCCAAAATTACCCGTTTTATCTCGCCCTTAGTATATTGCATGCGTGCTTTTTTGAGGTTTCTGACCCATCTCTTTAAGGTATTGCTTAAAAAGCTCTGCCAGTGTCTCGTTGGGTATACGATTCAGGGTCTCGTATACAGTCTTTTTATCCACTGATTCTAAGTTTTCAATCATCTGCTGCTTACTCATATAAGGAGTTATCTTATATTTGGCTTTAACATCAGCGGGCAGTTCCTTTGTTAGCCTATAAAGTTTTGTATATTTCGTCCTGTATGTTTCTTCATTCATTTCTGTTATTTTAACAACAGCTTTCTTTTTTGCCTTTTCAATATTTGTTATAGCTGTATACACCCTAACAACACTTTTTATAGTTGATCCAATAACTTTATTGCCCATACCAGCTTCTGCCGAATCATGGCTTTGAAAAAATAAAATTAAAAAAAATATTACATAAAATAAAACTTTACGGGATATCATGCTGCGATCTCACTTATACCAAAAAACTATTTTTTTATACTAGTCGAACTTGCTATCCAGTCAAGATAAGGCTTATGACCTGCGATAATAGGAATTGCTATTATTTCTGGCACTTTATAAGAATGTTCTTTTTTCACTACTTTTGCGAGTTTATTAAATAAGGCTTTTCTGGTCTTGGCGATAATAAGACATTCGCTGGCTTTTTCTTTTTTTCCCTTCCACCAGAAGCGAGAATCAACGCCCTTGATTATATTCGCGCATGCGATAAGCCGAGTATCAAGTAAAACCCTGCTTATCTTCTCAGCCTCTTTCTTGCTGGAGGTCGTAATAAAAACTACTGCATATTGCATATTAACTTACCTCTATGACTTTCTTATTAGCAGTTTCGCCTGATACGATTTTAATATCTCGCTTCTTTACGCCGAACTCTCTTGAGAGAAGTTCTATTATTCTTTTATTAGCTTTGCCTTTCTCCGGCGGGCTTGAAACTTTTATCTTGTAGTTATCTTCAGAAAGCCTCTGAAGCTCCTCTTTTTTTGCCCTTGTTATAACTTTTAATTTAATTCTCCTCATTACCTCACTATTATTGATGCCTGCGAATCAAAAGGATTCGTCCTCATAGCTAGAGAAAATAAATAAGGGTAATTTTTTTTCAAATGGCTTATATAATCAAGCCACTCCGAGATAAGACGATGATAAACTCTCCCCATGTCTCCCTTAAGGTGTTCATGGTCCTTATCAGGTAAATTCTTCAGCTCCCCCCTGTAGTCCAGCTCTTCCATAAAATGAAATGCCGCCCAGAGCAGATCCGTAAAGCTATCGTGCTCTAAAAGATTTGGATTCTCCAGCAGATTTAAAAGAAACTGTCTTTTTCCTACAAGAAAATTCTTCAGATCTTCCAGTTGATTATCTTTCACATCTATTTTCGGGGCATGCTTGATAAACTCTTTTTTGACATTTAAAAAATCTTTTTCCGTCCAGTCGCTCCTGACTATAAGCCTTCCCTTTACCCTGCCGGCCTCAAGGTCAAGATCAGAAAATACCCTTAAAAGCTCAGTACCAATCTCGCTGAAAAACGCGCCTATTACCATATTTAACTTATTTAGCAGAGATTTCTTTTCCCTGAAATGCAAAAGCTGATGCAAGACCAACGTCACCAGCAAAACCTCGATAAAAACAAATGCCACGTCTCCAATCAGGTATATGAATATATGGTGAGCATCTCTGAATATTAAAAAATGCGTATAATAAGTCCCTGCTGAAAGCATTACAAGTAATATCCCAAAAACTATCTGCCACTTTGGAGCACTTTTCATTTCTTGTAATCTCCTTTAAAACTCTCTTCTGATATTATCTTATAATCCTACTGACTACCTGAGCAAAAAATCCTGCAATAAACGGAAGCATTAACGCGCTCATCATTCTTATAAAAGCAAACCTCCAGCCAAGTATGCCTACTTCCAGTGGTAATTTGCTAAATGCCAACAATGACCAGCTTGTTATATATGCCACCGTAGTCCCCATGCTAGCGCCAGAGCGTAAAAGTCCGGCAACAATCGGTAGACTCACGTATGGACCTCCTGGCGTAAAGGCGCCGGCTATTGCACCAACTAATATTCCTTTCGCGCCTGACTCATTCCCTATCCATTTTGCTATTGCCTCGTGAGGTAATAACACTTGTACCATCCCGGCTATTATAAACGCGAAAATAAGCAGGGGTACTATCTGTATAGCCATGATCATAGCCTGCCTTAGACCATTTACATGCTCTCCCTTATAATAACCTATCAAGACCAAAGCTATTGCCATCACAGCCATTATTATTGTAGACATTAACATTTTAGGATATATCCCCTTTTTCATTGTCAGACTATTCACCTATGATCTTAACAAGCACTCTTTTAGGTCTCTGTCCGTCGAATTCTCCGTAGAAAATCTGCTCCCATGGCCCAAAGTCAAGTTCGCCGCCTGTAATAGCCGCCACGACCTCTCTTCCCATCAATGTCCTTTTAAGATGCGCGTCACCATTGTCTTCACCAGTCAGATTGTGTCTGTATTTTTTGACATTGTATGGCGCGAGCTTCTCGACCCATTCAAGAAAATCCTGATGCAGGCCGCTCTCATTATCATTGATAAAAATGCTGGATGTGATATGCATGCTATTCACAAGACACATGCCCTCCATAACCTTGCTCTTCTTAATAGCCGAAGCAACTTGCTGCGTGATATTAACGATATCATATCTGTTTTTTGTATTAAATGTAAGGTATTCTGTATGGGCTTTCAATGTCTTGAACCTATCTTTTCCTGCAACATCCCCATCGGGCAAATCATACACCAAGCCCTGTGCTTTGTTGCAATGCCCAGGACTATCGAGATAATGGTCGTGATTATACACATCGAAACGAATATCGTTCCTATGGTGACCATGTTTCCGCCAGAGTGAATCACGCGAAACATCACAAATGCCATAAGCAAACTAAACACGAGCCAGCGAAACCATTTCTTTGTAAATATTTTAGGTATGGGTTTTTTGCGACTGGCTTTTGAAAGGACAATATCTAAAAAGGCGCCGCGCGGGCACAGGTTCCAACACCAGTACCTGCCCTTAAAAAAAGACAGGGTTAAAAAGAAAACCATCATGGCCAAGACTAAATAACCCAGCATGGGACTAAATAACCCGCCTATTACAATAACCGGAAGAAACCATATCATTGCAAGCTGTGTCTTTTTCATATATAGATTATCTTTTCTGCAGGACCAGTTCTTTTTTTTCAGTATCCACCTTAAAAACAAAATTGTCAAGAAAAGACATACCTAGCAATCCAGCGCCTTCTTCTTTTTCAAGCACAATAGCCCTTACGTTTTTGACCTTTGCCCTGCCAAGCTTTACTTCCTTGATATTGACTGCTCTGCCTGTCACTGTGCGGCCATCGGCTAACTGGCATGAAACCTTACTTGCGTTACGTGTTTTTATGCCCAGTTTCTTTGCTATATCTGAAGATATCTGGGTATTAGAACATCCCGTATCTAATATTAATTTGGTCTTTAGTTTTCGATTTAAAACAGTGTCAACGTAAAGCGTGTTGCACTTTTTTTCAAGCTTTACAACTTCTTTGCCTACAGTCATATTGACTACTGTCTTAATCCCCTTACCTGTTAATTTGGCTGTATTGAAGGCTACTTTACCCACTGTCTTAGCTGTTGCAAAAGTTGCTCTGCTGGCAACGCCCAGAGTCTTTCCCGCTACCTTAAGCGTAGAACAGCCGCTCAACAAAAATACGAAGAACGAACCTGCTATTAATATTATGGAAAATTTATGTACTTTTTGCATTGACTGCTCCTCAGCATGTCAAAGTATACCCCATCACCTACCGAATGTCAAAAAACACTATGAATTCTTGCTTGCTGCGCAGAAATCGTCTATCAGTCCTGTTGTTTCAAGTAAAGTCTTTACGTGAGCGGCTTTGTTTCTCAGCGGTTTTACTCCCTTAAAGTAGCGCGTGTACCATATGAAGAATTTTCTAAAGCCTATAACGCCTCTTTTCTCCCCGTAAAAATTACAGCACAGATCAAGGTGAAATTTCATAATATTCGTTACCTCTTTCATCGAAGGTCTTTTTAGTATATTTCCTGTTTTCAGGAATTCTTTTATTTCTTTAAATATCCATGGGTTACCTAATGCGCCGCGAGCCACTGTTATAGTATCGCAGCCTGTCTCATCCAGCATCTTTTTGGCCATCTCAGCATTTAAAATATCGCCGCTCCCCACAACAGGAATACAAAGGGCTTTCTTTATCATACTTATCGCTTTATAATTTACTTTACCGCTGTAGCCCTGTTCCCTGGTCCTGCCATGAACGAACAAAGCGCGTATTCCCGCATCCTGGGCATACAGGGCAATATCCCTGGCATGAGAAAAATCATTCCAGCCCAGGCGAATTTTCGCCGTAACAGGACGATCTGAATTTTTAACTATTAGTTTTAATAATTTATTTAGTTTCTTGGGAGTTTTTAGTAAAGCTGCGCCTTCCCCTCTGCTGGTAATTTTTTTCTGGGGGCATGCTGCGTTAAAATCAAGTACGTCCATCCGATAATCCCGGAGTTTTTCAAGCGCTCTCAGGATAAACTCTTTCTTTTCTCCGAGGATCTGAACCCCTAAAGGCTTGTCTTTTTCGGAGGTATTCATCATTTCCTGAGTTTTTCTACTTGAACCGCTCAAGGAGCGGCAGTTTATCATCTCAAGAAAACAAAATTCGCACCCGAACTCACGATTGAGCATCCTGAACGGCAAAGAGCTTATCCCTGCCATTGGGGAAAGAAAAATCTTATCTACTAATAGAGGCATTAAGAACTCTGAATGTCACATCATTATCCGCAGCCGCTAAGACTATCTTGGCCGGGCAACCGCTTGAGCAGGTCGTACAATAAAAATAATTTATATTTATTCCGCTATTGGCAAGAATTACGGAAACATTCTTTAACGACCCTGGTTTGTTTTCAAGCTCTATGACAATGACTTCCCTTTCTTCGATATACTCGTATCCATTATTGACTAATTCAGCGATCGCTTCTTGATTCTTATCGGTTATAAATGTAAGATTACCCTGCCGGCCAGTTTGATCCGAATACCCTACTATGGTCTCTACGTTTATGCCGTGATTTACTAAAAACGACATCATCCGCGACAGCGCACCTACTTCATTTTTTGTTATTACGCTGATTTCTTTTGCCTTCACCAGATTCTTGATCACGCAAGCCTCCTTTTGTTGTTCACGTTTTATATTCTACATCTAAATCATAAAATACTCAAGGCACAAATAATGTTGACCAATTTTATTCATTATGGTTTAATGTATAAAAAAGGGGGTTATGATGGGGTTGGAAATCAAGATTGCCAAGAAGAAAGATTATGTTTATTCGGTTGAATTAAAAGGTCCTATTGACAGTAAGACCTATCCAGAGCTGGAACAGGAATTAAACGAGATTACCAACGAAAACACAAAAGCAGTAATTTTGGACATGAGCGGAGTTGACTATGTGAGTAGCATGGGCATAAAGGTGGTAATTACAGCGAAGAGGGCTTTGGAAAGAAAAAAGGCAAGCTTTGCCATGACAAACCTGCAGCCTCAGGTTGAAAAGGTATTTGACATGCTGAAAATCCTGCCTATGTTTGATATATTTGATGATGCGAATGAGGCAGATAAATATATTGACCAAATCATAAAGGATGAGATTAAAAAGAGGTCCGCTTAAAGATTGAACTCCTCTTATTTTAATACCTTCAGAATATCTCTGGCGCTTTTTGGCATAGCGCCTTTATTTTCTATTAATATTTCTTCTGCTGAGAGACTCTCTCCATAAAGCGCCTTATTGCCGTCTAAATGCTCTTTAATCATTGCCCCTTCTAATTTAATGCCAACAAACAACCCTCTGCTTCTGGAATAAGCAAGGATACCGCCTTTTAGCTGCGCGTCTGTCGAAGCCTGAGCCTCTCTTCCGATAGGTCCGGCAGCTACTGCAGCATCTGCTCCCAACTTGAACTTTCCCTGCAAGAGCCCGTCTACGCTGCGCTTATTCATAATAAGAAGCACAATGTCTGTTGCCTGGCCGCCTATCTGCCAACCAATGCTCCCTCCTGCCAGAGTAAAGACAGCAGGGCTTGACCATCTATCTTTTGAGTTATTTCGCACTATAATTATTCCTTGACCGTATTTTGCCCCTATGCCCAGGCCTGCAGATACAGTATTAGGAAAAATCGCAACAGCCTGGCACTTCCTAATAAGATCTTCCGGTATATGCTGATCCGGCATCCCCTGTATATCAGATAAAACTTTGCCTGATTCTTCCACAAGCCGCGTCCATTTATTTACATCAGCTATTGCGCAACTATAAAAAACAGTGCCTAATAAAAATACAGCGCAAACCAAAACCTTGCATAACTTCATTTTAACACCCCCAATATATCTTTATGGATCTTTTTGTTGGAAGCAACGATGTAGGATTTTTTTCGCGTATCAATCGCCTCTCCGTATCTGCCAGTGACTTTACCACCGGCCTCTTCTACAATTAGTTTGCCCGCGGCAAAATCCCATGGACTAAGCTCAAACTCCCAAAAACCAGCTGCGCGACCACACGCGACATTGCACAGATCAAGCGCCGCGGCGCCAAACCTTCGCAGGCCCAGAATGCGCTTAAAGAAAAACTCTTTTATGTTCCCGAGAGTCTCTATCATTGACTCTGCCCTGTCATAATAGAATCCTGTAATAAGAAGTGCTTTTTCAAAACTATCCGCGGCATTTACCTTTATCTGCTTCCTGTTTAAAAACGCGCCTTTCCCTTTTTCTGCGTAAAACAGCTCATCTCTCATCACATCATATATGACTCCCAGAATTGTTTCATTGCCTTTTACAAGCGCGATCGAAACACAGAAAATCGGCAGTCCGCATGCAAAATTATTTGTGCCATCCAGAGGATCGATAATCCACGTGTATTCGGAATCTGTCCCGGCATATTTCTCTTCCTCGGCCAAAAAGTTATGTTGCGGGAAATATTTTTTTATTAGGGACACTACGGCCTTCTCGCCTTCAGTGTCTGCCCTGGTCACCAGGTCAAATGAGGACGTTTTTGTCTTTACGCCTCCTTTACGACCAAAATATTTCTTATGAATCTTCCCGGCCTTTTTGGCTGCCTTTATTGCAAGATTGAAATAGTTCATGATGCAATGATTATAACACTTCTATAAAAAATGCGCAATTTTTTTAGAGGTGTAATGTTTTCGATGTTACGTGAGAATTCTGCACCACCCATACCACTGGCTCTCGGGGCGGGCACGGTGTCCGCCGAAGGCGGACGAGCAAAAAATTACGCTGAGCGAAGGCCGCCTCGCCCCGTACCAAAATCGAAGATTTGGTACGGGGCTCGCTGGGGCGGCCGAGCGTCTTTTTGAAGGACCCGCTGGACCGAAAAGACGAGCGAGCGTAAAAACAGAGTCCGCCTCAGGCGGACGTCCCCGAGAGCCAGTGGTATGGGTGGCGCAAAAGGTCTGAAACAGCAACATAACTCTTCAAATATTATACAAAAAATTTTTGGAGACTACCTTTAAAAGTGCTATAGATAGTGTATACTAATATATAACGCTATGGAGAGATTGATTAAAAATCTACTTATTATATGTCTTTTGACTGCGCAAAGCACAACGTACGCAGAAGAAATATCGTCTAGCTTCATGCCTGAGACCGAAACCAAAGAAATAATCTATGTGGATAAAAAAAGTGATGAGTTTCGGTCAAAATTGAATACTTCCCTTAAAAAAATCTTCAAAGATAACCGCACAGTTTACCAGATATCTTCGACTGGCAAAGGTAACTATGATAAATATCAGGATGTAACATGGGAAACAAATGCGGAGATGGAAGACAGAAAAGGCCTCCTTTACCCATTATATAGCGTTACTATCATAAAAGAAGCAACGGATGGCGCAAGCATTAAACATGAAAAGCGTTTTGATTATGAAAAACGAAAAATATTTTACTCTGTATCAGATAACCAGGGAAACACTATTAAAGAAGCTGTATTTCCCATAAAAGGCTTAACCGCTGAATCTACTACAATGACCTATGTGCTAAAAGCCTTCATAGCCAATCGCAATGATAAATCGTATAGAGATTTTTATCTGCTATCCGATAGAGCAAAACTTTACCGCGTGACTATTAAGCCCATAGGAAAAGAAATACTAGATTTACCTTCAGGAAAAGTAGAAGCTCTTAAGCTAAGACTAGTCCCTAATCTGGGGCTGCTTACAGGTGTCATCGGCTCATTAATACCGCCAACCTTTGTCTGGTATATTGACCAACCCCCTTATAAATGGCTGCAATACCAGGGCCTGGAAACAGGCATAGGCTCAACTCACATCAGAGCATACACAAACTAAAGACAGCTTCGCGATTGGATTGGTAGGCGTCTCCGAGTCTTTTAAATCAGCGACTCGTAGCCCTTTATAACACTGTCGCAGATCATTTGGACTATGTTATTGAAGTCTCCTGCGTCTGCCTTGCTTAGGGCTGTGTAGTATTTGTAGCGGTTTTCCATGGAGATAATGGCGGGCGCAAACCCCTTGCTTAAGAGCTGGGTTATGGTGATGAGCCTGCCGACTCTGCCGTTTCCATCAAAAAATGGGTGGATCGCCTCGAATTCATAGTGATCATGCGCCACTTTTGTTATAATGTCCTTGCTGTAACTATTTATCTTTTTAATGAGCCTGCCCATCCGCAACGGTACATTTTGCGTAGAAGGCAGAGCAATATCTACATTGGTTAGATTGACGTTACTCGTTCTATACTTGCCAGGCAGCTTGTTGTTAAAATTATACATGACTATTTCATGCAGCTTCAGGATATATTTTTTGTCTATCTTAAAGCCGGGCTTGATATTGTTTAGCAGGTATTCGAGCGCGTTCCTGTGATTTACCGCCTCAAATACTTCAAACAGCTCCTTGCCTTTAACCGTCTTGCCTTCTAAGGCCTTCTCTGTCTCTTTTATTGTCATTCGACTTCCCTCTATGGCATTGGAATGATAGGTCATCTCCAGGATAAACCTGTCCCTCTTTTCCTTATCCTGTTTTAACGCCTTCAATGAATCCCCTGACTTCCTTTTCAGCTCTAAAACTGTTTCCTTTATATCCACATAATCTTTGAACAATTGATCTATATCTCTCGCCTGCCTGGAATGCGGCTCAATACCCTTATCCAGCCAGCGGTACACGGTCTTGTAGCTAACTTCAAGCCGCCTGGCAAGCTCAGAGCGAGATATGCCTGTCGCCTCGATAATCCTTTCTATCTTCTCTATATTGTTCAAATTGTAATGCTTCATGCTGGGCTCCTAAAAATAAATAGGACATATGTCCTATTATAATCTCTACTAAGATTATACCATATGTCCTATTTATGTCAACGTATTTTGTACCGTTTGTTACTTTTATGGCAAACTACCATGAGGCCAAACAGTACAAGAGCTATCTATTTCTTTTATTTCTCTTCAACGCCTTTTCCATCCTGGCATGCGCCTGTTCGCGCGTCTTGCCCTCTGTCAGGTGATCTTTGTGTAGGGCAGCAAAGCCTCGCCTGTTTTTTATCTTGAATACGCGAATCTTCATAGAGCCCTCCTTTTAGCAGCATTAAAAAATGCCTCTGCGACCTTTGGGTCAAACTGCGTGCCTGCATTTTTCATGACCTCTTCTACTGCCTCCTGCTTAGTCATTGCCTTCCTGTACGGCCTACCCGATATCATAGCATCATATGCGTCAGACAATGTAATCACGCGAGCGCCAATATCGATCTGCTCTTCCTTTAAACCATCAGGATACCCCTTGCCATCCCATCTCTCGTGATCCTGCCTCACCAAAACAGCAACGTCACTTAAAAACGAAAGCGGTTTTATTATCTCCGCGCCAAGCACAGGGTGCTTTTTTATCTCCTGCCACTCTTTTTCAGTAAGCTTTGTGGGTTTAAGCAATATACTCTCCCTTATGCCGATCTTTCCCAAGTCATGCAGTTTGCAGGCCTTTTTTATAGTCTCTATCTTTTCTTTGGGAAGTTTTAATTCCCGCGCAACAACCTCGGCAATCTTAGAAACATTGAGAGAATGATCTTCTGTATAGTGATCTTTCGCGTCAATCGCCCTGATGAGCGCGTTTATAGTATTGACGTAATGTCTTTGCAGTTTTTGATTACTGCGGTAAAGCTCTCCGTATTTTTCCTCTATGAGATCATTTTCTCTTCTCATTTCTTCTATAACCTCGGACAAGACCTTTGGTTTTGTAAAGATCTCGTAAAGAATGCCCTTAAAAAACATCCTTACGGGGCACCACGAGATATGATAGGTGCAGTATTTTGAGCCGTAAAGTGTTTTCCCGAGCTTGAACGTTTTGTCTTCGTTCAACTTACCAATTATCTTTGGCGCGTCCTTATTAGATCGAAAAAGAGCCGCGTCATGTTCGATAACATTGCTTTTTTTATCTATCGTGTAAGATTTTCCATTGATCCTGCCTTTTTTATCAATCGCTACGCTGCAGGTCTCCTCTTCTATCTTTGCTGTGCCTATACCCCATATCTGAGGTAAGCATGCTAATGTGCCCTTTGCATAGCAACAATCATGCAAGGTTATCTTGTATCTCGCTTTCGAGGAATATCTTACTGTCGCGCCTGCAAGGCCGTATCTGACAACTTCTATTTTTTCCGTCCTGTTGAAATATCTATTTAAAATAGGGGCTTGTTTGATAACAAACCTTGGGTCACCCATAAGCCTGGCAGTATAGTCCAAAAATCCAAGGCTATGAAGCTCGACGGAAGCACTAGCTGCCTTATAGACAATCTCGTCGTCATCAAACATCTGCCTCATGCGATCAAATATTATATCAGCCACTCTGGACGGTACCCAATTATTGGTGTCCGTTAAATATTCCTTATCACATGGCAGGCCCGCGAATAAAGGTGTTGCGTCTTTTTTCTGACTTTCCGCGTATTTTATGAGGGTATTGATTACCCTGCAGCTCGTTTCAAGTTTATCATTGTGAAAATATGCTTGCTTGGCCATGGCATTATTATAACGCTACTGGAGTTAATTTTTCAAGGTAATTAAGGTAATGTCATCGTGCTGGGGCGCGCGATGACAGAATTTAAACAATTCGTCTTTTATGTCCTTGTCTCTTAAGACCAGGTCTTTAACGATCTCGATATCAAATTCATGTCCGCGTACATTGCGAGCCTCAGTTACACCATCCGTAAAAACAATTATCTCATCCCCTTTTCCCAGATCAAATACTACGTCTTTATATTCTACATCATCCATGATACCCAGCGGCATATCCGCAGCCAGGTCTATGTCTAAAACCAGATCAGGATTATTTTTACGAACCAGCACTGGCGAATGACCAGCTGAAGAAACCCTGACCTTTTTCTCTTCCGTATCAATGATCATATAGAGACATGTCATGAACCTGCCCGAAAGTCTCCCGTAGAGTTCTTTATTAAGGCTTCGCAGAACCTCACAACATGTAGAATATTGCCGTGAAAACAACCTGAAAACAGATATGGTCTGCGCCATGATCAAAGATGCAGGTACACCTTTTCCGGATACATCCCCTATAAACACGCCCAGCCTTTTATCATCTAGCGCAAAGATATCATACAAATCTCCCGCTACGAACCTTGCCGGCTGTAGAAACGCTGATATTTTTATACCCTGGAATTCTTTTATATCCTCAGGCAGGAAGCTTTTCTGTATTTCGCGGGCAATATCTAGTTCTTTTTCCAGAAGCTCTCTCTTCTTTACCTCATCCAGGAATCTATGGACTGTGGCGCCGATATAAGTAATACCGATGATCAATATTGGCAAAAATAGATTGATCCAGAATCCGAAAAATATAAAAAACGCTGTGGCCAGAACAAAACATGAGCTGCTCAGAATTATATTTCCCGCAAGCGCCTTTATCGCAGAAAACCTCAGGCAGATAACAAGACTCAGGATAAAAATCAGTATATTGAAAAGCGTGTTTAAAAACACACCCGCGTCTCTTATGAATTCCTTATTGATTATGCTATTGAATACACTCGCCTGCAAGCCAAGCATTGGATAAACATTCTCTAAGGGCATTGGTTTTAAATCTGACGTGCCCGCGGCAGTAAGCCCTATGAAGCATATCTTATCCTCGATAATTGACAAATCTATCTGGGGCAACGCGCCTCGCTCTTTGTCTATATAAGCTTTGAGTATTTCAAAATACGAAAGATGCGTGAAAGACCTGCCCCATTTATCGGGATAATTGACTAAAAAAGAGCCGTCTGGCAACACTGGTAAAGAAGGTTTATAGCCCAGCCAATCAGATGCCGCCTTAAAGGCTAGATGAGGCAAAAACTCATCTTTATATTTTATAAACAGCGGGATCCTTCTTGCTTTGCCATCACTGTCAACAGACACATTGATATGGCCTATGCCAGCTGCTCTTTCCTTGAGGTCCTCGCATATGTCCGCGATCATGGCGTCTGTCTCTGGAAACCCTTTGCACGCAAAAGGGAGATAGACATTGTTTGCGTTCTTTATGGCATTAGAAAATGCCTCGTCATACAGCGTAGGTTCGCTAAAAAGCATGTCGAATATCACCATCTTTGCGCCGTATTCCTTTAGGACACCCAGCATGCTGGCATGAAAATCACGCGGTAATGGCCAGGCACTTAAGTTCTTCAGGGTATCGTCAGAGATTTCAATGATCAAGATGTCTTGAGATGCCTTAAGCGGCGGCCTTAATTTAAATCTCAGGTCATAAGAGATGAGTTCGTAATTATCAAGGGGTTTCGTAAAAGAAAGGATTGAAACAATAACACAGCAGACAATAACTACCCATAATTTTATCGGGATCTTTTTTAAGAATTTCATCAGGGCTGCGTTAAAAATGCGATGCCGGATCTTGATAGCCACCGGTAATATTTGGAGTGCCGGTTACATCTTTTCCTTCAGCGCTCACTCCTCTGGGCGCAACCTTATTAACATGGTCTATGAAGTCGCCCCACTCCTGGTAATTGCCTCCGCCCAGGGGAATTAATTCGCCAATGAAACCGCCAAATCTTATAGAACGGCGATAACCGCTTGGCGTATCTTCCTGGCCTGTAACAGTACCTTCTTCATTGAGACTCTTGGCGTAGACAATATCATTAAAGCAATCTATAAAGGTCCTGCCCCTGCGATAATCCGTGATCCAGCCAGTACCTCTTACACCGGCTATGGCTGTAGGCGTGCGGATCTCAAATTTCTCGGTCTTTGCCAAGCCTTCGATCAATGAAAAGACCCTGCCTTCAGGAAGAAATACTTTTCCTGGCTCAATATTTTCTATCTTTATGCGCGAATTCTCCTTTAGGGTCAATATGTTTTTTTGCTCTTCATCAAATGCCAAAGTACAGCTGGCATCCTTTTTTGTCTGGACCTCAGCATCCTTGTCCAGCAGCATATTGAGCTTTGCCTCGCACCAATCAGACTCTGGTCCTTCTTTAACTAGTACAGGGCCCGCTAAATCAATAATCCTTGCTGACTGCGCATATACAAAAGCGCTAAACAATACCATATGAAATAAAATAAAAAATATCCCGATTCTCTTCATGTCTTCCTCCCCCTTTAAAGTAAAGACTTATCTCTGTTTTTTCTTCTTTTTTTCTTTCTTCTCTTTTCCCTTAAATAATAGTTTCCACGGGTGTCTTTTTATGTCGCTGCTGAATTCCTCGAAGTTCTTGGAGGAGTGCTCAAGGTTTTTAACTATATTAGTGATGCTCTCCTGATTACCCTCTACGGTAACATTGAGATTTGCCACCAGCCCCTCTAATTGTTTTGTTATATCACGTGACATGGTCTGGGCCTGTTCCATAAGCTCATCCAGATCCATGTAGGACTTGCCGTAAAGCACAGTGTCCGGCTCTATAAAATCTTTACCTTCAGATGAGGATATCTGGATATATTTTTCACCCATAAGCCCCAGGGTCTTTATGGCTATCTCCGGGTTCTCCCTGATCTTCGCTGCTTCTTCCAGCCAGATCTTAAGGACAAGCTGGGTCCTGTCATCTTCGTATGAAATATCGATGCCTTCCACCTTGCCTACTTCCAGACCATTCAACATCACAGGCGCCTTTGCTTCCAGACCGGCCACCTCGTTAAACAAAACATAGATATTATAGCCCGGCCTCTTGATGTTGAGCTTACCCGTAGAATAACTAAGGTAAAAAAGCCCGGCCAGACAAAGAATAACGAATAACCCTACTTTGAATTCATTGGTATATTTTTTCATATATTTCCTCTTTTCTCGTCTAGAGGCCTAGCGCCTCTATTATGCCTATGTCTTCCTTGAAAAAATCTATGGGTCCTTCAGGTTTAGCGTTTATAAACTGCTTAATATACTCATTTTTGGAATTTTTTATATCTTTTGAAGCGCCTATCTCTACAATGCTCCCTTTATGGATCATTGCGATCCTGTCAGCGATCTCAAAAACGCTCTGCATATCATGCGTTACTACCACTGAGGTGATCATTAGTTTTACGCTCAGATCTTTTATGAGTTTGTCAATAACGCCTCCTACCACAGGATCAAGACCTGAAGTGGGCTCGTCATAAAAAACTATGTCCGGATCCAGCGCTATTGCCCTGGCAAGGCCAACGCGCTTTCTCATGCCGCCTGATATCTGCGATGGATAGTACTGCTCAAAGCCTTTTAGCCCCAAAAGCGAGAGTTTCATTTTTATGATAATTTTTATGATCTCATCCGCTAATTTCGTATGCTCCCTTAACGGCAAAGCAACATTCTCTTCCACGGTCATGGAATCCAAAAGCGCTGAATACTGGAAAAGCATGCCAAAACCTTTTCTCACCTCATCCAGTTCTTGCAGAGAAGCCTTGGTAATATCTCTGTCTTTTATTGTAACGCTGCCCTTATCAGGCTTTATTGCGCCAGTCATAAGCCTGAGTAGCGTGCTTTTTCCTGAGCCAGAACATCCCATTATGACAAATGTCTCACCTGGAAAAATATCCAGGCTTACATTGTCTATGGTCTTGCGTCCCTGGAAAGATTTTGAGACATTCTTCAAAGAGATAATAGGTTTTGCTTTAGGCTTTTTAGGTCTCATATTTTAGAAAAATAGAAAATGGCTGTAACAACGCAATCTGCCAGTATAATCAGGATAAAGCTTATGACTACACTCCTGGTAGTCGCTTTTCCAACGCCTTCGGCCCCGCCTTTTGTATTTAAACCTTCAAAGCATCCGATGGTCGCTATAATAACAGCGAACACGATTGATTTTACTATGCCAGTATAGATATCTCCCAGCTCCAGATACTTGAAAGCTGTCTGCATATATAAATCAGGATTTATATTAAGACTTTTTGTGCCCATCAAAAAACCTCCCAGCATACCGGAGAGATTTCCTAAAATAGTAAGGGCTGGCAACATGACCAATAGCGCCAAAAACCTTGGCACAGCAAGGAAGCGCGTTGGGTTTATGGCCATGGTCTCGAGCGCCTCTATCTGTTCTGTCACCTTCATAGTACCTAATTCTGCCGCGATAGCTGAGCCAGACCTTCCCGCTACTACTAGAGCAGTAAGCACGGGACTGAGTTCTCTACATAACGCTACTGCCACCAAAGACGCGACATATAACACCGCTCCCATCTTTTCCAACTGATAGGCCGTCTGCATAGTCAGCACAATGCCTGTAAATATATCAACAAAAAATACGATTACTATGGAAGAAATCCCCACTAAGACCATTTGCTGAAAAATACTCTGCCTGCGAGAAAACTTCCCTTTAAAGGGGCCAAGCACTATCCAGTATAGAATATCGAAAAAGAGGCCGCAGACCGCTTTGATCCAGTTGAGATAACCTATAAAAATACTTCCTATCCTGGATATCATTTAAAAATCCTTTAACGCTGAACTGCGATCCTCAAATATTTCAAAAAGCTTATGGAGTTTTGTGAGCTCAAAGACACTCTTCACTTTTGACTCCATGCCGCTAAAACGAAGTTTGCCGCCTATCTTCTTTAAGCGTTGAAACATCTCTACCAGGGTAGCCAGACCAGAACTGTCTATATAGGGGACTCCTGAAAAATCCACAAGCACTTTTTTTTCGTTTCTTTTGATAATATCATCAAAGGTCTTTCTCAGTTCAGGAGAATTACTGATATTGATCTCCCCTTCCGGAACGCATATTACTGCATCATTGGACCTTTCTTCCTTTATCTTCATTACCTGCCCCCTTTATCTATTAAGTACTATCAAAAAAATATACCACAGGGTACACAGAGATTTTTTATAGTTTTTCTCTGGGTACTCTAGGATTTATAAAACCGCTTTCTTGTAAAATAAACTTCTTTGTCCATTCTCTATCGTCATTCCCGCGAAAGCGGGAATGACGATACCCTTTTATTAACCATAGAGGCCACAGAGTATTTTCTGATTTTTATTTAAAGAACAAACTATAGTTTTTCTCTGCGCTCTCTGTGGTTTATTTATTGAAAATCTTTACCATCTTTATGCCGCGGCCATTATCAAAAAAATCAACCTCATCCATAAGGTTTTTTATCAAGAATACGCCCCGGCCGCTAGACCTTTGAATATTAGCGTCTTCTGTAGGATCAGGGACCTTCTTAAAATCAAACCCCTTGCCCTGGTTTTCGACCTTTATGATGACGCGATCTACCTTTATGTCTATATTGACTTCCACAAAGAGATCAGGATTTGATTTGTTTCCATGCCTGACAGCATTAGTCAGCGACTCTTCGAGACAGAGCTTCATATTAAACATGTCCTCTTTTTTTGTCAAAGAGGGTTCTATCTTCTTCATTAATACTTTAACAAATTCTGGTATGAGTTCTAATCGAGAGGGTAACTTTTCAGAAATGCTCATACAAAAGGTGAGTTTTTACCTTTCCTTCTTCAATGCTTCTTGTTTTCCAACAGAGATCTTGCCTAAGTCAATGTTCAGGGCTTCTTTTCTATGACCCAAGCCATCTCCTCTGGCCTCGTCGATCTTTAAATCCATATCCTGCACCTTCATCTTAAATCCATTTATATCGCTCTGTAACCTATCAACCATCCTTGTGAGCTTGCCAACTTTCAGATCATCTATGTCGCCTCTTAGCTGTGAAACAGTAGCTTTGTACCCGCTTTTCCACTCGCCAATATCTTCGCTTATGGCCTCTAGCCTTGAAAGGACCTTTCTAGTCTCCATCTTGCTCTCATCCGCTGTATCCTGTAGAGCAATATATAGCTTTTTTAAGTCCTTTTCCATCTCTTCAAATTTACCTATGGCAAACCTGGTTCGACTGTCAAGATACGCTGTTTTTTCTTTATAGTCAGTATAAACAAAATAACCTGCGATATAACCGGAACCTATCGAGAAGAATATCACCATTATTAACAGGCCGCTCGTCAGTTTTGCGTTCTTCATGCACATACCCCCTATTTAACGTATTATAATATATTAGCGCCTATTATTCAAGCAAATCTCCTGGATTATCTCATCCAGTGGCCGCTTGGGCACATGGTGCTCACCTTTAGAGTCACGCCAGTATTTTATATCTCCATCCTTGGACGTCTCAATTTTTACCACCTCCCTGGGCTTACCCAGAGCTAGAACAAGAAGAATTTCGTATTTATGCGGTATTTGCAAGTCCTTACGAAGGTTGTCTCTGTCTATTGAGCCAATAATACATCCGCCAAGACCTTTTTCTGCTGCAGCTAGGAGAACGCTCTGCGCTGCTATGCCATGATCACAATAAAAATTTTTGGCTATGGTTGTATCGCCTATTATGATAATGTAGGCAGAAGGTTTTTCCCCTTCTTGTGGACCAAACCAGTTTTTTAGATAGCCTGCCCAGGCAAGATGCGGAAACACCAGCGCATTGTTTTCAGGATCGCATGACAGAATATACTTTAGCGGCTGCATGTTCGCTGCTGACGGCGAAAACCTTGCAATGTCAATCAGCTCTTTCAGCGTTTCACGCCCAATAGCGAATTCCTGGTAAAACCTACGATAGCTTCTGTTTTTTATTATTAAATCTTTTATCAATGAGTTCCTTTATGGCCTCTTCTATGCGAAAAAATTCCTTACGGGCGATCCATTCTTTTTTAAATACACTGGCGCCAATGGCAACTGCCGAGGCGCCACTGTCAAAGAATGATTTAATGGTCTCAGGAGTTACTCCGCCGCATGCCAGAAGCCTGATGTTCTTGAAGGGCGCCTTTATCTCCTTAAAATAGCCGGGTCCAAAGAATTTAGCAGGGAACACCTTTACCATGGTGGCGCCTGCGCGATAGGCATTGTATATCTCCTGCGGCGTAAACGCTCCTGGGAATACAGGTATTTTATGTTTTACGCAATATCCGACTACATCCTCTACCAGTGTCGGTAAAACTATAAATGTCGCGCCGGCATCCAGGGCATTGCGCAGATGATTCATGGTCAGCACTGTGCCTGCGCCTACTGTAAGACGCCTGCAAGCCGCCTTTTTCATGCGCCGAATCAATTCAGGCGCATTAGCCGTATTCATCGTGATCTCGACTGTCTTCAGGCCGGAAGAAATTACGGTTTCAGTAAGCGGCTTTATTGCATCTGACTTCACGTCCCGCAATATGCCCATGATCGGAAGTTTTTTAAACTTAGCTATATTCATAAATAAACCTCTGTGTACTCTAACAGCATATGCATAAATCCGAAATCCGAATATCGAAATCCGAAACAAATCATAAATCCTAAATCCAAAAATTCAAAACATATCGTTTGGAGTGTTCGAATTTAAACAATAAAGAACTCTGTGCTCTCTGTGGTTTCTTTATTCCACGTTAGTCAGAGTTTCATAAAACTCTCGATAATTTTCCTTTTTCTCGCTCTTACGCAATGCCATAGCTGCCTTTGGGTGTTCATTCATCATGCCTGATATAGCATAGGGAATAATATACCCCCACTCTATTTGTTTTCTTAAAGGGATAAACTCCTTTGATATTAGATCCAAAATAGGTCGTATATCAAACTTTGGGTTCTTTAAGAAACCTATCAAAAGTTCAAGCGGGCAATTTCCTGCCGCGCGGCCAATACCATAGACTGTGCCATCAAGATAATTCGCGTCATGAATGATCGCTTCTATTGTATTGCCAAATGCCAGCTGCTGGTGATTATGCCCATGAAACCCTACTTCTCTTGTCTTGAGAATAGAGTTGAACTTTTTAACTAAATATTCTGTTGTCTCTTGATATAATGCCCCGAAGCTATCCACTATATAGATAACATCTGCCTTGCTCTCCTCTTCTATCTGGTGCAATGCCTCATCTAACTCCGGTCCCTGGTCCCTAGAAATAGCCATGATATTAATGGTAGTCTCATAACCCTTTTCAGCAAACTCGTTCACCATGCGTATGGCCTTGTCAATGTCCTTTACATATGAAGCGACCCTCATCATATCCACAGGGCTTTCGGATTTGGGCTTTACAGCATCCATATCCACGCGGCCGACATCAGTCATCACGGAAATCTTTGTCCTGGACTCTACGCCGTCTATTATCTTACGTATCTCATCATCCTCGCAGAATTTCCACAAGCCGTACTCCTTGGATGAAAAGAGCTTTTTGGAATTTTTATAGCCCATTTCCATATAATCAACACCTGAGGCTGAAATAGCCTTATATACCTCACGGACAAATCTAGTCTCAAACTGATGATCATTTATAAGCCCACCATCCCGAATCGTACAATCCAGTACTCTTATCTTTTCTCTATACATCTCCGGCTCCTTTTCTTGGCAGTAAGACTATTTTTAGGGACTCCTGGGCATTTTCAAGAATCTTGAAGCCCTTTTGAATCTCGCCTAATGCCAGTCTGTGCGTTATTAAGCTCTCTACGTCTATCTTTTTATCTTCGATTAAATTTAGGGCCTCTGCTAAATCACGCGGCGCTGCTCCATAGGACGAAGTCAGAGTTACTTCATTCCTCCAGAAATCTGCAGTCGGCAGTTGAATATCTTTATCGGGTATCGCAAAAAGCAATATTATCCCTTTTCTGTCTACAGAGTTAAAAGCCTGCTCAATTGCCTGATACGCGCCAGTACAGACAATGACTCTATCTGCTCTTAGATCGAGTTTTTCTTCTTTCACATTTACTACAATATCCGCGCCAAATTCTTTTGCCTTCTTCAGTCTGTACTTATTTATATCTGTCGCAATGACCTTTGCGCCTTTTGACTTAGCCAGCCATATATTCAATAATCCGGAAACGCCACAGCCTAAAACCAAAACTGTCTGTCCTTTTTTCACGCCAATAACGCGCTGACCTCTGATGGCGCAGGCAAACGGTTCAATCATGGTACCATCTTCGTAAGAAACATTCCCTGGTAACACGTAAGTCCCTTTGTCAACATTTTCGGCTGGCACCCTGACAAATTCACTATAGCCTCCGGGCTCATAGTTGCCCTTATGCAATGTCTCGCATGCGGTATGATTATCATCCGCGCAATATTTACATCTATCGCAAGGCACATGATGACTTACAAAAACTCGCTGTCCTGCTTTATATTTTTTTGAATTTGACTCTACTATCTCACCGGCTATCTCATGACCTAAAATACGCGGCGCCTTTTTAATCCTATACCACTCCATGGCATCTGTACCACAAATCCCAGACGCCATTACCTTGACCAGGATCTCACCCTCTTTTATTTGAGGCTTAGGTCGCTCTTCTATCTTTATGTAGCTATTATTGTAATAAACCGCTACTTTCATGGTTTCTTGTAAATCTTATACGCCTCTTTGACAGATGCGTTCTCATGCACAATAGCCCTTACTGCCTTTACCATGCCAATTGGATTATCTGATTGAAATATATTTCTTCCCATATCCACACCAACTGCCCCTGCCTTTATCGCGTTCTTGGCCATCTCAAGCGCTGCCTTTTCTTCTATCTTCTTTCCCCCCGGCGATTATAACAGGTACATTGCCGCACGCCTTCACGATCTTATCGAATCCAGGCTCGCAATAATATGTCTTTACTATGTGCGCGCCTATTTCTACGCAGATCCTTGAGGCTAAGGCCAAGTATCTGGAATCCCTTACCAAATCCTTACCAACTGCTGTCACAGCCAAGACAGGAATCCCGTAATCAGCACCCTCATTGACAATCCTCGAAAGATTACCAATAGTCTCTTTCTCGTGCTCTCCTCCTACAAAAACAGAGCATGTGACTGCCGAGGCATTTATCCTAATAGCATCTTCGATCGAAGTAGTAATAATCTCATTTGATAGCTCCTTCAATATGCTCTGACCGCCCGAAACCCTTAGTACGATCGGCAGATCTACTGACGAGGAAATCCAATTTCTCAGAGCTCCTCTTGTGATCATCAAGGCCTCTGCGTAAGGCAATAAAGGGTTAACTGTCTTTCCTAAATTCTCTAACCCCGTAGTAGGTCCCTGAAAATAACCATGATCCACTGCCAGCATAACACAGCGACGTGTCTTTGGATTAATTATCCTAGAAAGCCTATTCTCCATACCCCATTCCATGCAATACCTCCTTTAACTTATATATAGTACCCACATATTATACCTAAAGTAGACAAAATCATCAATGACTGATTTGTTTA
>JBHPHU010000014.1:0-33359 GCA_042571405.1 Candidatus Omnitrophota bacterium
TATCAGAAAAAATATTTGGACATGAACCCAGTTTCTACAATCTAGGCCTTTCTTATACGCAAAAGACTGAATACGCTAAAGCCCTTACGGCTTTTCAAGAAGCCAGCATATACAATCCATATAACCTCTTCAGCTATAAATTTATCGTTAATCTTTTTATACTGACCAAAAAATATGAAGATGCCATAAAAAATATTAAGTATGTCATCGAGCGCGATCCTCAGGATAGCGATGCGCATTTAAAACACGGCTTACTGTCCCTTAAGAAAAGAGATTTAGGCGCTGCTATAAAAGAACTTACCTTTGTCAGAAACGTTGACCCTGATGATATCACGGGCCGCGTAAATCTGGCAGGGGCATTCATTCAAAGCGAAAATCTAGACAGCGCAAAAACATATTTGTCGGAAGTTAAAGAAAAGGTCTTTGATGACGCCAAAACTAATGCCTTCCGATGGGCATTAGTCAGCTATCTACATAGAGTCTCTGGCGAACCCCAAAAATCCCAGGAGGCCCAAAAAACCGCAAGAGAAGCCGCTCCGAATTGGAAAAGATTAAAAGAGCCAGATTTTAATATCTTTTCTCTCCAGCCTGAGTTTGTTCAATACATACTCGATAAACGCTCATCTTCGGAAATACTCGAAGCTAAACTCCTGGACTTTGAACAGAACGAGGTATCTAAGCGGGTAGTTGAGAACATACTGAAAGAAAGGGAGGAAGAAAAGAAAAAAGCCGGCCTGGTCGCGGCAAAGAAAAAAGATGCGAAAAGACCGCTTGATTTAACAGGAGAATTAAACCACACTTCTGAATACTATGACCGCAATCCCGCTACGTCAAATCCTATAAATGATTTAAACATGACGAGCAATTTGAAATTGAAAGGAAAAATCGGAAAGACTAATTTTGAGAGTGAATTCGAAGGTTACTATAATCGCTGGGACCATACAGAATTGGATTACTTTAAAATAAATTTAGAAAAAGATAATACTGAAATAGACTTTGGCAAATTCTCAGCTAAAAATTTTCCAAGCATACTTACTCATCCTACCATAGAACAGGGATGGCGCTTGTGGTATCGCTTTGAACGACAGATAAAGTCGGAATTATTTAAAAAACTACCGGAAGATTTGGAGGCATTTCAATCGGATTTAGAAAAAATTCCAAATCTAGGCCGTCTTTATAATATGGTACAACGTTGTCACCAGTTCTTTGCTACATGGGAATTTACAATATTGAGAGGTCGATCTAAAAAACCGAAAAATCTAAACCGCCCAAAAGCAAAAAATGACCGCACTTACGAAACAAGCGGCCAATACGAACAATGGGTAGATGCCTTGCACATTATGACACAACCTACGGAAAACACTGAGGTAGGTCTTTCTTACTCGAGGGTTAAAGATGATGAAACAGAGGCTTTGGTAAGCAGTACCACCTATCCCATAGAAAGCGAAGCCATGGGCATAGATTGGGCCATAGAATTTTTGGATGGGAAACTAAAGACTGACGGCGAGTATGTAAGATCGAATTACGATGAAAATGTCTCATCAGGAGATAATTTAGAAAATAAAGAGGATGCGGCCTCAAGTTTAAGCGTAGATTACGAAATCAATAATAACTGGGACCTGTCCTATGACTTAAAACGAATAGGCACGAATTATGAAGTCGAAGGGGCTTTTCAAACCGCGGACAAGAAAACCCAGACATGGGCAGTCAAGTATTCTGCGCCAAAGATCAAGACATGGTACGTGAGATCAATAGACATAAAATATGAACCGGCCAGAGTAAACCTTTCAAGCAGCGATGAGACAAATAAACTATATTTAACGTTTCAGCCAAAAATATCCTTTACTCTCCCCCAAGACGCAAAGCTATCTTTCGATTATAAATATTACGACGAAAACCAGTCGTGCAGATGCACCAAATACAGGTCCCGTACTTTAAAAACAGAATTGGAATATGACCATGAGGGATCTAAAACCACATTCAAGCCCAGCTATACTTTTGAGCGAAAGGATGACCGCGTAGCCTCTCCTACTGACGAAAAAAAGGAGGGTTTCGCTTTCAGTATTGAAAATAAATACGTAGATAACCTTACCTTAAAAACATCTGTGGAAAGAGAGAGGAAGGGCTATGTGGGCTCCAGCACAAAATCTTATAACCAGCACAAGTATTCCTTTGAAGTAGAATACGATTGGATCCCCAATCGCTGTGATAGCTCCTTTAAATTATCTATCGACGATAAGAGTCAGACCGATACAAATGATATCGAGGTGGATACCGTAGAATTTTCGTTTGATTACACCTCCGAAGACAAAAACAATACCTTGAGCCTGGAATATGAAAGAAAATTAAATATCTACGAGCCTTGGTCTGAAACATCAGGCTATAGGCAGAATTACACTAAGTTAAAATATACAAGAAAATTTTAGGAGGGGTCCATGAAACGCGTATATGCAATAATAGCCTTATGTTCTATCTTATGCGGCTGTGCCACGCCAACACCGATAAAAAAATTCATCTCTCCTTCTCAGGCAATCTACGACAGGGCAAATGCGTATTTTGAAGAAAAAGACTATGATAGCGCGATCGCTACATATGAAAAATTTATCAAAGACCATCCAAGACATGATCTGACCCCGGGAGCGCATCTCGGCATTGCCTGGTCATATTATTTAAAAGGCGATTATGAAGCATCGATGAAAGCGCAAAAAAGCATCAGGACAAAAGACACAACTTTAAAAGCCTGGTTGGATAAACTCGTTAGTAATTGTAAAAGCAAACTCGCCAGCACAGCAAGTACATCCGCCGCCCCCAGTCTTTTCGATATTCCATTGTTTACTAACCAGAAGATCTTAAAAGTAGAAGGCACGATTCCCCAGAACAGCGGACTATCCATAAATGAAATTTCTGTAATAGCCAAAGACGGGCTGTTTTCTCAAGAAATTCCATTGGAAGACGGGTCCAATTTAATTAAAATAAAAATTACGGATAAAGACGGAAACATTGAGACAAAAGAATCAGAAGTGACATTGGATACGACTATACCGCGCATAGAAGTAACTGATGCGGAACTGGATGATTTTGGCTACGTGACAATCTCTGGCATTACAGAAGCAGGCTCTGTTGTTATTGCCAACGATGATGAGTTATTCGTTTCGCCTAAAGGCGAATTCGAAGGCGAAGTAAAACTATCTCGCAATCTAAAAATAGAACTTATATCCGAAGACCGCGCCGGCAATATAGGCAAGATGGTTTTTTCTGATACAGATTATCCTGATAGACCAACCGGCCTATCTCTCGTATCCGCATATGGCGACAGCGCGGATCTGGAATGGAATGAAAACTCAGAAAAAGACATGAAAGGCTACAATATCTACTATTCTCTAGCAGGTGGTTTTTCAGATCAAAAGCACAACACAGAATTGATCACAGGTACCAGGCATACCATAGGAAACCTGGAATCAGGCAATACGTATGCTATATACATCCGCGCGGTAGACAAGATGGGCAATGAAAGCGATCCCTCTCGGGAAACCGTCATGGCAGTTATGCCTTAAAATATTGCCTTTTAAGATAGATTTAGTATAATGAAACTTATGAGCTTAAAATTAAAGAAAAAACATCTAGTAAACATATCCATCGCCATCCTCGCGGCCTCCATAATAACATTATGCTCGTTTCTGTTTTCCAATCTATATGAATTATTTGAATTAAAAACTGTTGATCTGAGATTCCAACTGCGCGGGGAAATCCCTGAAAGACAGGATATTTTATTTGTGGAAATGGATGAACGCTCTATCGAAGATATGGGCCGCTGGCCATGGCCACGGGATATATTCGCTCGCATCATAGACACGCTTAATACATTAAAGGCAAAAGCGATTCTCTTTGACGTGACCTTTACCGAACCTACACAGCTTATCGTCGATAAAGAAAAATTAAGCGCCGGCCTAAAACTCGGGGAAAATAAAAAAATAATTCAGGATTTTATTTCTTCCACAGAAGAAGCATTTACTCAAGGTCAGATCAGCGCGTCTGAAGTCAAAGATTCCTTAGGACAGATCAATGATGGAATCGAGCTCTGGGAAAAAAAGATACAAAAGACATTCTATGAAACCATAAAGGATAATGATATTATCCTGGCAAAGGCGATTAAAAAAGCAGAAAACGTATACCTGGGCTATCAGTTCGAAGTAATACATACGGCCCAGGATATTTCCAGGAACAGCATCTATCCAAAATTGAATAAAGAGCTTATTCTCTGGGCTGAAAAAAATCCCAAAGGAAAATTTAAAGACCTCCCTCCTATTTTAAAAAATACAGCTTTTACTCCTGAAGAGACGGCATTATTTTTAAAAAGAGCTCATATCCATGTTTTGTTGAATAGGAACCTGGAATTAAGCTTGGAGGATGTGGCGCTGGCTTTAGAAACAAGTGATTTAGCTGATCTCCGAACTAATTATAATGATGTTAAAAGAAAACTCTTTAAAGAGCGGATAGAGGAAATATCCCAAAAAAATTCGGAGGTATCCTTCAAGGAATTAGTCTGGGAAATAGGGTTATTTACACCGGCAGATATACGATTATTTAAAGAAGAGTACGAATCTTACAAACTAGAACAGCTTTTCTCAAAAAATATAGGTATCTCTTATTCTGGAAAAGAAGAACTGCTTCCGGCTATAAAACTCTCACCCCCAATACTCCCGCTGACCAAAGAAATAAAAGGGGCAGGATATTTAAACGCCATAGGTGACAGTGATGGTACATTAAGAAAAGTTCCGCTCTTTGTGCGCTACAAGGACAGGATATACCCTCATATCGCGCTACGATTTCTCCTTGATTCGTGGGGCATTAACACCGAAGAAGAGTTAAAAATAACACCGCAGTTTTTAGAGCTTCGTGAAAAACGTATTCCCATAGATAATAAAGGATTTCTTTTTGTGAACTGGGTAGATAAATGGAGCGACTCCTTTGAACACCTCTCCTGTAGTGAAGTTTACAGATTATGGCAACTAAGAAAAAACGTGGAAGAAAACTTAAAATTAACTCAGGAAGAACTAGAAGCCGGAAATTTAAAAGAGCTATTTCTGGAGGATAAAAATAAACTGGAAGAAACTGATAAAAAATTAGGCCCTATTGTCAAAGACAAGATTTGTATCATTGGCTTAACCGCGCCTGGCACACACGACTACACCCCTATACCGCTACAACCTGACTATCCAGCAGTAGGCACTCATGCCAATATCCTTAATACCATACTGGAAGAAAATTTCCTCTATAAAGTAGATCTTTCAATTAATATTGCAATAATATTTATTATAGCTATAATCACCGGCATCTGCGTAGTTTTACTCACACCTGTATACAGTCTTGTATCCAGTTTTTTGATAGCGGGTCTCTATTCTTTATTCTCTATCTTTATTTTTAAAGAAAAAGGTCTGTGGATAGGCATGGTCGGGCCGCTCAGTACTGTTATCTTAAGCTATATAGGGATCGTCAGTTATAATTTTGCCACTGAAGAAAAAGAAAAACGGTGGATCAGAAACGCCTTTGGACATTATGTCTCTAAAAATGTTATGGAGGAAATCCTAAAAGACCCTTCAAAGTTAAAATTAGGCGGAGAAAGAAAAGAACTGACAGTACTTTTTTCGGATATCCGCAGCTTTACCACTTATTCCGAAAAACACCAGCCAGAAGAAGTGGTCGCGATCTTAAACGAATATCTTGACGAGATGACAAAAGTCATCTTAAAACATAACGGAACGCTCGATAAATATGTAGGCGACGAAATTATGGCCGTCTTTGGAGCCCCTTCTGCTGTCCCGGAAACCGACCATGCCGAAAGAGCCATTCTTACTGCCTTAGATATGCTTAAGAGGCTAAAAGAGCTTCAGGAAAAATGGGAAAAAGAAGGCAAGCAATCTCTCGATATAGGAATAGGCATAAACACCGGACCAATGCTGGTTGGCAATATTGGCTCGACTGAGAGACTGGATTATACCGTTATCGGAGATTCTGTTAATTTAGGCGCAAGGATTGAAGCATTGACCAGAGATTATAATAATCACCTCATTATCAGCGAATTTACTTATGCGTACGTAAAGGATATGGTTGAGGCAAAACAGCTGGATGCGGTCAAGGTAAAAGGTAAGGAAAAATCGGTCATGATGTATGAAGTACTATGCCTAAGAAAGGAGTTTAAAAATGTCAAAGGTTAAATTGATTCTTCTCGACTTCGCTCGAAGAATATTGTTCGAGCGAGTCCGCCGCGGCGGACGAGTCGAGAACATTGAAATTCCATACAATAAATTATTCATCTGTCTATTTGTGGTTTTATTGAGCATGACAGCTGCTAAATCAGTTTTCTCAGAAGAATATACAAAACTCACGAATGATAATTATAAATCTGAGGTACTTGAATTTAAAGGGCCTCTCATAGTCTTCTTTTATGCCGATTGGTGTCCTTACTCCGGAGCTCTGCTTCCTATTTATAAAGATATAGAAAACGAATATTCCAAAAAAGTAAAGTTCTGCCGTTTTTTATTAGGAGATGAGTACAAAGATTTTGAAAGCCAGGAAGGCAAAGCGCGTTGGGGACTACTCAAGGAAAATTATGATGTGAACATGCTACCTACATTAGTTATGTTTAACACAGGAAAAGAATTGGACAGGATGCGCGGCCGACCGGAGAAAGAAATAGTCAACAGTTACAGCATGTTTTTGAAAAAATGGATAGATTCCAATCTAATTGACCCCCAAGAAAACCCTTACCGTTTTGAAGGAACGTTACTCCTACACTAGGAGTTTACGTAAGCTTGTCAAAAGTCACAAGAAATATTAATTCAATTAAGGTTTTTATGATAGTACTTTTTTTATTTTTTCGATCAATTCATCTAAAGCTACAGGTTTCGCAATAAAATCAGTTACCCCGAGTTTATGCGCCTTTTGTATTTCTTTATCATTATTTAGCGCAGAACAAATAATTACAGGGATCCCCTTAACGGCGGGATCTTTATTGAACATTTCGCACAATTCAAATCCCCCTATTGAAGGCATAAGGAGGTCGAGCAAAATTAAATCTGGTTTAAAACGATAAATCTCGGGTAATAGATTATTCGCATCTAACGAAGTAACTACCTCATATTTATTAGTGCTCTCAAGATTCAATTTAGCTATCATGAGAAAATCTTTTTCATCGTCTACAATTATAATCTTTTTCTTATCCAAACTATCCTCTCTCTGTGTGTGTTTAAGCCACTTTTAATATGATAATAAATTTAGTTCCTTTTCCTTCTTTGCTCTCTACCTCGATAAGACCTTTATGCATATCAATTATATTTTTTGTAACTGCCAGCCCTAAGCCAGCTCCCTCCTTAGGTCCTTTGGTAGTAAAAAAGGGTTCGAATATTCTATTTAGATGCTCCTTAGGGATGCCAACGCCCGTATCCTCTATTTCTGCGCATACAACTTTATCGCCGACGACAAAATGGTCTTTATGGTCTTTGTTCTCATCGCTCAGACCTTTCATTGGCCTGTCTAGTTGAGTCTGATATGTGCGGATAATTAGTTTTCCTCCATGGGGCATAGATTGAAGGGCATTTAAAGTTAAGTTCACAAATACCTGCTCCATTTTACCTTTATCAACCAAAACCTTTGGCAGATTTTCTTCTACATCTCTAATAATTTCGATGTTTTCCAATTTAAACTTATACTGTGTTAAAATTAAAGAGCTTTCTACTACGGAATTTACATCTTCCGGATTTATTTTTAATTTAGAAACCCTGGAAAAATCAACAAGCGCGCGTATAATGTCATCGGATCTTTTTATGTTACGCCTCATCATCTCTATGACAGTGCAAAACTCTTGATCATCCTTGGGCACTTTTCTATCCAAATAACTAATTCCCTGCAGCACAATACCTAGGGGATTCTTTACTTCATGAGCCACCCCACTGGCCAACTGGCCAACCGCGCCCATTTTAGCAGACTGAATAAGCTGATTTTGAGTTTCTCTAATTTTAGCGTATGCTACCCGCAATGCCTGCTCTCCTTTCTCACGTTCTTTAATTTCTTTATTTAACTCATCGCGAGAGGCAGTGACTTTGTGAAGATTTATCGTCATCTCCCTGAAAGCGGATCCCAACAATCCTATCTCATCGTTTGATTTTAGTATGTTTCCGCCAAAGACAGGATTAAGATTACCCTGACTGATATGCTTAACCGCCTTTGTTAAAGACAGAATTCTTTCGTAAATAAAATGGTGAAAAAATATCTTGGTAAAGAAGAACACAATAATAATAAACAGGACTCCCACTATGATAATCATATTCCTCATATTATGAATAGCGGACAGGTACTCATTTTTTGGGATAGCCAGCACTAAGCTCCACTGGGAGGTCTCTACGGGGGCAAATATGCTCAATATCTGTTTCTGTCTGTATTTAATCGACTCAAGGCCTTCTTCCGCCCCGATGATGCGCGAGGATATTTTCTTAAACCCGTCCAGTTCGCCAATCTCTCTCCCGATCATAGAATCATCGCTGGAACAGCTAATAATCTTTCCTTTTTTATCCAGAAGAAGGATAAAGCCTGTCTTCCCCAGTGTTATATCTCTTAGCTTGCGATTAATAATATCTGTCCTGAATAATACGCCTATCACCCCATCTGCAGCGGACCTCTGCGGTTCCTGCTCCCCGTCTCCTTTTACGAATAAAGGCGATGCTATATAAACGACTGGGAAGGCGCCGTCTTTCGACTTGACAACGCTTCCTATGGCGACATTGCCAGAAAGGGCGCTTTTTAAAAACTCCTCACCGGAAACATCCTCACCCTTATAGGTCTTGGCCGTATCAGCGATTATTCTTCCTTTTGAGTCTGCCACAAAAAAGGTCTCATAAGTCTGTGTATCATGATAGATAGTCCTATGCTGATCCAGATAATACTGGGATACGTCTGGTAGGCCCATAGTTATCATCTCGCCACTTTTTTGCACCATGTATGCGTTTGAAAAATTCTCCAGCAGCCTCATTTCCTGTACTAGCAGGATATTGACATAATCCTGCAGAGATCTTCTCATATTTATGAGGTTGTTCCTCTGCTTCTCTTCAAGCGCCCTGCTGCCTAAGGTAAGCATGTATCCCCCGACAATCAAAAGGGGTGCTAAAGCAAATATCAACCCGCCTATCGTTATAGTCTTGCTTAATTTCATCTTATCGCGCTTATCCTACTAAGCAGATCTTTGTATTTACCGCCGAATTTTTCCCGGACAGACTGTGTGGCCTTTATAAAAGGTCCTTTATCAATATCCCTGATAATCGTAAAATCCTCATCTACTAATTGCTGTAAATCCGCCTCTTCCTTTTTTTGCCATAACTCGCGTTCTTTCTCAACGCACAAAACTGACGCCTTGCGAATAAGGATCTTATCTGCCTCAGTAAGTACATCCCATATCTTTTTCGAAAAAACTAGAATCTCCGGCACTATCAGATGTTCGGTAATACTGTAGTAATCTGTCACCTCGTAGTGCTTCTGCGTAAAGACTGTCGGCGCGTTATTCTCCGCCCCGTCTACCGCGTCGCTTTTAATCGCGGAATATATCTCCGTAAAAGGGATTTTTACAGCCTCAGCCCCTAAGGCCTTGACCATCTCCACAAAGATAGGGTTATCCATAACCCGGAATCTTAGGCCTTTCATATCTTCAGGCGTTCTAATCGGATGGTGTTTATTATAGAATGAACGTGAACCAGAATCCATAAAACAGAGGCCTATCAAATCACCTTTTTCAAGCCCTCGAAGAAGACCTTTCCCTATATCTCCATCAACTACTTTATGCATATGTTCTGTATCCCGAAATATGTATGGTAAGTTAAAGGCATTAAGGCCTTCGGAGTAGACGCCTACTGGACCAAGGCTGACTCGTGTCATATGTATATAGCCTAATTGTACCTGCTCAAGCGCCTCCCTCTCTCCACCAAGCTTGCCCCCGGGATAAACTTTTACCGTTATACGTCCATTAGTCCAGTTCTCCAGCAATTCACCCATGTGTTTCACGGCTTCGACTGTTGGATAGCCATCATTATGGACATCACTAGATTTAAAGATCAGTGCTTCGCTTGCCAAGGAATCCGTAATATATGAAAATATAAACAGCGCTAGTACTGATAAAACAACAAATAGTTTTAATCTTTTCACAACTCACACTCCTTTCGGTATCTTTAAGCAGATTATGTATTTTTTACGGTCGGTATTATCGGCAAATATTTTTTGGGGAGAATTTCCTCCTTGGGCAATATAATGTGAGGATTCTATGGCAAAAACTTGCGCAATGCCTGATATACATAGATTATACCTTTTAACAAAGGTGACGTCAATTAAAATTGGTGTCTGCCCCTATTTTCTAAAATTCTGTCTTGGATTTAATCTTAAGCATATCATTATCTACCTCGCTCACTCCCGCGGGGGTATTTTCACCATTGAATTCATATTCTACTAAAAGCTGTGTCCTATCTGTAAAATTCCAACTGGCGCCGATGGTTGTCTGGTATAACTCCCATGTCTCGGAAGCTGTTGTGCGAGTAGCGATATCCGGATTATACTCACTATACCGGGTAAAGAGATCAAGCTTTTCATCAAAGAATTTGAAACAAAGAATACCATACCATGCATCCACATCAAAATCACTGGTCTCCGAGCATAGATATTCTGCTCTAATTTCCGAAACAATACCAAGTCCTTCAAGCGGATGATTAAAGGCTACATCCACGCCATATCTTCTCTTTACATCATCTGTATAAGCTGTACCCAAAGATGTGTTAAGGGCTGTAATATCAACAGGACTAAGCTGTCCATAGAGTCCGGAAATCCCTACTTTCAGATAATCGTTCGGCTGTACAGTCACTCTTGCGCTAACCTCCTTTGACTGATTATCATCCGCATCACCTGCGCCATCAGCTATAAACTCAACTGGCGAAAACGCATTGTCTCCGACTTCTGCAGTAGTGATCTCTGAACCATTACATACCCCGAAAGCAAAAGTTACAGGGAAAGGAAGATTTTGCTCGGGAAACTCAGTGCTGTATTCAATACCTGCCTGTTTATTATCTATAAATGCCCTGTAAAGTAACTCACCATCAACGCCATCGCCTTGATAGTAACCAAAACTGCCCCGGGCAAACTTACCAAACTTTACTGTACCATTATATAAAGCAATGTCGTCGTATTTTACCCAGGCTTCATTAAGAGTTACGCCGTCTGGAGTAGCTTTAATCTTTCCTCTTCCTGATATTTTATCAGTAAAATCTACATCCACATAGGGTGTAAACTCGTTCATTTTGAATGTCGCTTCTTCGCCTTCGGAATCCTGATACCTTACATCCAACACGCCTCCAAGCTTAATAGCATCTAAACATTCAACTGACTTTACTGGACATTGTGACTCTGGTGTTTCCTCCAGTTTCTTACCTACCTCGGCTCTTAAGCTATCAACGTCTCTTTGCGTAATAACACCTTTCTGAATAAGCAGATCTAAAATGGCATCTGTCTCAGCATCAGCCCAAACTGTCTGAATAAAATAAAAACCAAAAATAAATATAACACACAAACAAGCTGCTATTTTCTTCATTCAATGCCTCCTTTTTTATAGTACATTTCTACTCTGCATGATTATAATCGAATTTACACTATAATATGCGATTTGTCAAGGGTGTGAAAACCGGGAGGCATAATATAATCATGATAATTCAGGAGGGCTGCCTAAATAAACTCTAACTCAAAGCTTGTCGATTCTACTGCCCCATCAGGATCTTCGATCGTAATGGTCAAATTTTCAGGAGCAGAATTCGAAATCGTAAATCTGCCCTCACCTCTTACCATCTGAATATTTGAAGAAGATAGATCATAGCTTGAATCAGGCGTATCTTCTGAGACTTTCACATCAAACTGTCCATTGATAAACTGCGGAACGCGGCCTGATGTACACCTGGCTGCAACCGTAACAGTAACGACTTCGTTTACTCCTGAGGAATTTGCGGATATGTCCGCATCCAAACTCAACTGGACATACGGTACTGCGTAGTCTGGGCTTTTTGTACCTCTGTCTACTTCATTGCCAGTCAAATCCTTAAGATTCCTGACCTCTATGTACATCGTATCATAAGGCCGCAGAAGATCTTCTAATTCTAATATTACACTGTCCCCATGAAACTCTACACTGCGTGGACGCTGTCTATCAGAGCATATTATTTCATAATTAGAAGTATCTGTCGCTGAACCGTCATCAAGCTCCTCGCTAAAAGTAATCTCTACAAATGCCAACGTCTCCATCTTTAAATCCACTATCTCGGGAGGTTCCTTGTCAGGAATAAAAAATGTTATATTAGCTTCTATTGGCTGAAAACGGCCTTTAGGATCGACTATCTGCAAAAAAAGCTCTTCATTTTCTTCGGAATCAGTAATAGAAAAACTTGCCTTGCCTCCATGTATATTCAGTGACTTGGGGTTCAATATAAAACTGTTATCTGCGTTCCCAAGCTCTTTTACAGTAATATTCAGGCCCTTCTGAGCATAATCAATAGCTATGTTACCGTCTTTATCCAAAACTAATATACTGGCCTCCTGTGATTCATTAATATTGCCCCGCGACGCCAACTTTATCTCTAGCCGCTCCGGAATGGTTTTTTCTTTAAAGGTGATCCTGGCAGGAAATGGACTCTTATTTTTTCCCTCAATAATGGTAAATTCCAAAGTCTCCGGCTCGGAATTCTCAATTAAGAAAGATGCCTTACCTTTTTTAAATTCCAATTCTTCAGGTAATGGCTTAAAACTATTAGATCTCTTCCCACCTATTTCTTTAACGCCGATACTGACCTTCTTTAAACCATTGAAACCGGTATCGATCAAACCATAAGAATTCAAGGCAAGAACAACTGCTTCTTTAGGACTCTCACATATCCCGTTTTCATCCAATTTTATAAAAAACTGCGCTGCTTGTTCTTCGGCATAGGCTAAACCTTGTACAGACGCGTTGTCTGCCTTCGGCAGACAACGCGTCTGTACAAAAATACTTAGAATAATCACAGCACATATAAAATAAAAACACTCGGTTTTAGTTAAGCGCTCCACCATAACCAACTCTTATCCTTTTGAGAAATTTCTCCTTGAATCTTCCCTTCTATGCGCAGACTATTTAACGTTCTGCTTGTGGAATCAGGACACTGTAGATCCTTAGACAATGCCTCTAACTCAACCTGACGAGTAGAAAGTTTATCATGCTTCTTTAATAAATCTATTATAAAATACTCTGCTTCTATCTTGGACAAGATACGCAACATAATTCTCAGCCAGCAAGCCCCGTACTAAACATCTCAATACATTAACACGTTTGCTACGGGGCAAGTTCCCTAATAGCAGCAAGGGCTATATCTATTTCCTCTGCTGTATTATATAAATGAAGGCTTATTCTCACATTGCCTCCATAATTATCTAAGATATTTAAAAAACGCATTGCCGGTATACAGCAGTGATGCCCGGCACGAGTCAATATATTCCATTTTTCGTCTAAGGTTAGGCTTATATCGTGACAAAGCCATCCCTTGATGTTAAAACTTACTATACCGCTTCGGTTTTCAGATCCCTTGGGTCCATAGATTTCTACATTATCAATAGCTTGAAGTCCACGCAAAAGCCTCTCTGATAAAGACAATTCATGCTCGCGCACCTTATCCATGCCTATCTTCTCTTCTAAAAATTCAGCTGCGACGCCCAGACCGATCAATCCAGGGATATAAGGCGTTCCGCCGTCAAATCTTCTGTGGTCATTCTTAAGTTGATAATCCTCCAGCGTTACATCCGAGATAGTCCCGCCTCCCAGACAAAATGGATGAAAACTTTCAAGAAGTTCTTTTCTTACGATCAAAGCTCCAGTACCTTTAGGACCCAGAGGGCCTTTATGTCCGGAAAATCCATAAAAATCACATCCCAGCGAACTAAAATCTACGCTCATATGCCCAACTGCCTGAGCGCCATCAATAAATATAAGCGCATTACTATTAATTTGCTTAACAGTATCTACTATCTGCTTAACCGGATGCACAGTGCCTATTGAATTAGATACATGCTGAAAAGCTACGAGTATAGTATTTTTATCAACCTTGGAATGAAAAGACCCAGGCACAAGCAATCCTTCCTCATTGGGATCAACTGTCCTAAATTCGACTCCCAAGGCCTTAGACAGTCTGATCCACGGCATCAGGTTCGAGTGATGTTCTATTGCAGTCGCAACGATATTGGCCTTTTTGCTGCTATTTATTAACGAATCTTTATATCCAAAACCTTTGGCTGCGCGATCAAGAAGAGGGTGCTCTAAAGCAAATGCTGCCATATTAGCGCCCTCTGTGAAATTTCTGGTAAAGATTAACTCCTTTGGTTCGCAATTAACTAAGTATTTGGCTATTTTCTCTCTGGCAAGATCATAATCCATGGTTGCTCTTTGTGCAAGACGGTACGACCCTCTCTCGATATTCGCGCAGCATTTTACATAATAGTTATTTATAGCGTCTATAACTATTTTTGGAGTAAAACTGGTAGCGCTGCTATCAAGATAGACGCATTCCTTCACCAATGGAAATTGACTACGGACATCTTCTGTCATATTATTATGTTGGACGTTGGAATTTTCAACTGTGAATTAATCAACTGCCTTCTGCGATAGCAAGCTTGGACATTACTACGAGTTCTAGATATAAAAAATCAAAAGGTTTTAACACATAACCGCAAGCGCCCATCTCCATTGCTTTTTTGACATTTTCATCGTCCTGGTTTCCTGTGACCATGACCACTCCGAGCTTGGGATCAATCTCTAAAAGTTTAGGCAAGGCGGTTATACCGTTCATGACAGGCATGTCAATATCCAGTAAAACAACTGATGGTTTCTCTGACCGAGCGACTTCAAGCGCTTTTTCGCCGTTTTCCGCCTCCAGTATCTTATAGCCCTTGGTCTCAAAAAAACCTGACAAGACGCGACGAATATCCTCTTGATCATCAACCAATAGGATTGACCTTTCTTTTTTCTCAGATGGATCCTGAAAGATATAGTCTTTGGCTTTAACTATTTTACCTATCTGTTCTGTGATCTGTACGATACCCATATCTTTTCTTAAGACTGCGTTAGCTCCCGCGGCCATTGCTTCTTTTTCGAGTTCCGTCGTGAGAAGTCCTGAATATATTACTATCGGGAGATCCTTTTGGCTTTCTCTTATTTTTTTCAAAATAGAAATACCCGATTCTTTACCTATATTAATATCTAAAAGTATGAGGTCAAACGCCTCCTGAAAAATAATATCAAGTGCCTGGTCAGCGCTTGGTACCGTAGTAACACTATGTCCTTCCATGCTAAGTGCATTACGGACAAGCTCTCTCATGCTCATTTCGTCGTCTACAACCAAGATTTTAGCCATAGAAACTCCTCTTTAGCTCACTTCGTTCACTAATGCACAGATGATCACAGATCACACTCTTGTTTCAATGTTTTACAGATAATCGCAGATAACGTAATCTGTGATCATCTTGTATCTTTTAATCTGCGCTAATCTGTGTACATTGAACTCCAACAAAAATTAATTCGTAAAATAGATAGATATCTTTATGGGGCCACTGCTTAACTGACCTTCGTTAGATTCCAAGTGACCAAATTCTGAAAATCCGACTCTCATGGCTTTTATTTTCGTTTTTAACTGTTCTATTTCCGATCTTTGGATATAAAAGATAATTACTTTTTCAATTTCATAATTCGCTATGCTGGATTTTTTTCGAATTGCATCCAGCAATTGAGACTTTTGTTGAGACGAGGCTATGGTAATATGCCAATGTAGAGCAGAAGCTCCTTTTTCTTCTAGGTAAATAGAAACGCTATGCTCATTATCCGGCATAGCATATACTCCGGTCGTAAAGTCCTGCATAGAAAATGTTTTTTCAGGCATTGATAAAATCTTTTCGAGCAGGCTTTCGATCTTTTTTCCGGTAGTTACAAAAGCATAAAGATCGTTCTCTTTGTAGTCCAGGCTAAGCCCTAAAGTATTTAGCATATTTAATATTTTTGTTTTACGTTCGGATTCTTTGCGCCTCTTTTCGTTAAAACTTTGTTGCGTTTCGTCTTTTACTTCCGGATATACAAAATGCCAGTGAAGAGGCTTTGGCTTAGAAATAGAGGTTTGAATTCCGGAAGACCCGGTCTTGCTCGAAGAAGTATTTGCAGTCGAAGATGTATCCCTAACCGCAGCGCCGCCTTTTGCAACAATCACTGTATCGTCGAAATACATTTTACGATTAGCCTTAGGTTTTTCTTCCTTGATCTCTTCCACTTTGGCAGATTTGGTATCTTCGACTTCCTGAGAGCGACCGCGGTTTTTAAAATAATTACTGCCAAAGAAAATGCTTGCTGCCGCAAGAATAAGGACTAAAACTCCAATAGCCGCCTTTTTTGATGAGGAGGATTTAGGTTTTTTAACTTCCTGGTCTGGTTGTTTAAGCTGAAAAAGTGCAGTTGAGCTTAGATCCGAAGGGACTTTCACATCGCCTAATTTCCACAATTGGTTTGAAAAAGAATCTATTGAAGTAACGTACTTCTTGCACTCAGAACAATTTTCAAGATGTCCAAGAAAAGCCTGGTATTCTTCCCCCACAAGTAAATCTTCCATAAAGCGTTTCAGTTTTTTCTTGATGTCGTCACAGGCCATCATCATATTATCCCCCGCCGCTCAATATATCTTTGACTTTATCCCTGAGAACCACTCGCGCCTGAGTTATTTGAGAACGCGCAGTGCTTTCAGAGACATGAAGAATAGCAGCAATATTCTTATGCGAGAGGTGCATCTGGTCACGCAAAAGAAGCATGGTCCTTGTTTCAAAAGAAAGTGATTGAAATGACCTTCTCAGCAGAGATAAAGATTGTCGTTTTACAAGCGGAAAATTCTCAAGATCTGATTCTTTAAAAGATGGGACTACTTTCGCATTTCGGCTTTTTTCAATTGCTACAGCGGCAACAGCGGTTAAAAAAATATCTTCTTTTTCGATGGAACTCATCACGCGAAGCACTTTAACAAAACTCGAAACAGTAATATCGTATGCTTTATCCTGATTGCCGCCGATTAGATACAGTACTAATGCAAAGATCTTCTGCTGATAACGTTCGATTTGTGTTTTCAGGATACTCTCGTCTGCCATCTTAATAATAGTTTACTCACAGACTAAGAAAAGTCAATCCTAAAAGTTACATGAAAGATTACTCAACTCAAGAGTTTTTGGAGCTTAGCGAAAGACAAAGTATTTATCACGTCTTTTTTCTCAAGCCAGCCTCGGCGGGCTACAGATATGCCCAGATTTATTGTATCAAGTTCCTCGGCAATATGAGCGTCTGTATTTATTGCTATCTTAACTCCCATTTCCTTTGCCATGCGGCAGCCTGTGTCATTCAGATCCAGACGCTGAGGATAGCTATTTATTTCAATGGCTGTATTAGTGTCACTACACACCTTAAGGATCTCTTCAAGCCCTATCTCGTACGGCTCTCTTGCGCCCCAGAGCCTGCCAGTAGGATGCGCTATAATATTTACATGTTTATTCTGGCATGCCTTAATTATACGCCTGGTTATTTTTTCCTTTGATTGCTTAAACCCGGAATGTATCGCAGCTATAACAATATTCATATCCTTTAATATATCGTCAGGATAATCCAGGCTGCCATCTGAATCAATGTCCACTTCTGTGCCATACAAGATCTTTATGTCCTTATATTTTTTGCTCAACTCATCTATTTCTTTTTTCTTTTCTTTCAATTTTTCCCTATCAAGTCCCTGCGCTATCTTAAGACCCTGCGAATGATCTGTAATCGCAATGTATTCGTAATGCAATTCTCTTGCCTTTAGCACAACTTCCTCTATAGAGCTACCGCCATCAGACCACCTGGAATGCGCGTGCAGGTCGCCTTTTATATCTTTTGGCTCCACAAGATTTGGGAGATTCCCCTTTATGCCGGCCTCAACCTCACCTCTATCCTCTCTTAACTCAGGAGGAATATAGCTAAGGCCCAATTTCTTACATATCTCTATCTCGGTCTTGCCTGCTACTGCCTTATCCTTCCTGAATAAGCCATATTCATTCAGTTTCAGTCCTTTTTTTATTGCCAGCTGGCGCAATTTTATATTGTGCTCTTTTGAACCTGTGAAGTACATAAGAGCGGCGCCGTATGAAGTATCTTTTATTACTCTCACATCTACCTGTATGCCATCTTTTGTAACTATCGAGGACTTTGTGATACCTTTTGCCAAAACATTTTTTACCTCCGGGAAGGCTATAAAATTATCCATGACCTTACCGGGACTCTCCGAGGAAACCAATATATCAATATCCCTCACTGTATCCTTCATTCGCCTCAGGCTGCCAGCAGGATCTGTCCCCTTCACTTCCTTTAATCTTTGAAGCTGCTCGATAAAACTCTTGGACGCATCCATTGCTGTCTTTAGGTCCATCCTGTCTCTGCCTTTTTTAATAAGCTCTATCCCCCGCAGTATATTCTTAACAGTCTTATCTTTTATGCCAGGAACTTCTTTTATCTTTCCCATATGCGCCATTCTCTCGAGCATCACCATGTCCTGTATTTGCAATTTATCATACAATAGCTTTGCTGTCTTAGGGCCTATTCCTGGTATAGTTAGCATCTGAATAAGGCCTTTAGGCGTGTCCTTTTTAAGCTCCTCTAAGCATTCAAGCTTCCCACTTAAAATAATTTCCTTGATCTTCTCTTCCAGGTCTTTTCCGATACCAGGTATGGTAGTGAGCTTCTCTTCCTTTGCAAAGGCCTCTATGTCCTCAGGCATGGATTCTATGTTACGGGCTGCGCGCTCATACGCGCGAACCCTGAACGCATTCTCTCCTTTTGCCTCCAAGATCTGCGCAATCTGTCTAAAGATTTTAGCTATTTCTTTATTTTTCATGATGGAGCTATTTTAACATAGATTTTTAAATACATAAAGTGTATAATAGGTTTTGGAAAAGGAGCCAAAAAATCATGCTATTAAAATTTCTACGCAAGAAAAAGAACATGAAACGCATAATATGGGGACTAGCAATTCTTATAATCCCCGCCTTTGTCATATGGGGGGCTGGTTCATCTGGTAAAAAAAGAGGCAAGGGACCGAACTACGCGGGAAAAATCTTTGATAAAAAAATCTCTTTTGATAAATACGCTGATATGTGGCGCGTCACAAGGGATCAGGCCATAAGATCGTTCGGCAACAATGTGCCTCCTGAATTTATTGAACAGATGGCATGGACCCGTTTGCTTTTATTGGAGGCCGCAAAAAGAGAAAAGATAGTTGCTAATGACAGTGAACTGGTAGAAAGCATCACTTCGTCTCCTGCCTTCCAGCGTGACGGTAAATTTGATAAAAAATTATATAAATCAATGCTCGGGCAGGCTGCGCGCTCGTGGGAAAACAAGCTGCGCGATGATATCCTTATTTCCAAACTCAGAGAAAAAGTCACCTCCGGTGTCTCTGTAACTGACGAAGAAGTGAAAAAATATTATAGGAAAAAATTCGAAAAAATAAAAGCATCATATATATCAATACCATTCAATGAATTTGAAAAAGATATACAATATCAAGAATCTGATCTTATGGAATTCTACGGAAAGAACAAAGACCTGTTCAGAAAGCCCGATGAGATCAATGTAAAATATATAGAAGTCCTTTTTTCTCAGTTCGACAAAGAAGTCTATGTAGACGAGGAAACTATCGAGAAATATTTCGAAGAGCATATTTCGGATTACAAGAAACCTGATTCAGAAGAAATGCCTGTGCTGGACGAGGCAATAAAAAAAGGTATATCCGAAAAACTCGGTATGGAAAAAAAGGTCAGTCTTGCGGAAGAATTATCCTACAAGGCCCTGGATAACCTCCTGGATAAAAAAGATATGGAAAAAACCGCTCAGATTTTTGCGCTACAGGCAAAAGAAACAGGTTTTTTTAACATGCAGCAGGAGATTCCGGGCATAGGCTGGTCATATGAATTTACAAAGAAAGGTTTCGAGCTGGATAACGAAGAACTGTCAAATGTCCTTATTAAAACTGATAAGGGCTTTTATATGATACAGCTAAAAGAGAGAAAGGCCTCTTACATACCTGAGTTTCCGGAAACGCGTGATAGCGTAATAGCCTCTTATACAAAAAATAAATCCATAGAGTTATCCGGGAAGGAAGCGGAGAAAATTCATGCAAGGATAAAAAATGGGCAAACCATCGAGAGTATCGGAAGTAAAATTAAAGAGACTGATCCTGTGGCCAGGGACGACTACATACCTGCATTAGGCCCTGCCAAAGACTTTGTAGAAGCGTGCGCCTCATTAAAAACAGGCGAAATAGCGGGTCCTATAAAAATGCCGGAGACATGGGCAATACTAAGGCTCAATGAACACCAAGACATAGATGAGGCCAAGTTTATTGAGGAAAAGGAAAGTTTTAAAGAAGAGCTTCTTGCAAAAAACAAACAAGACAGCTTTAATAAATATTTCGAGGAATTAAAGAAAAAGTCTAATTTAGTAAGCTATACCGCAGAATAATCCAGACCTTATTTGCTGTGGCTCAAAAGTCCTTTGAGCTCTTTCATGAACTGATTTATATCCTTAAACTGCCTATAGACAGAAGCAAATCTCACATAGGCAACTTCGTCTAATTTATAAAGCTCTTCCATCAGTAGCTCGCCCACCTGACTGGCGTCCACCTCTTTTTCAAATTTACTCTGGAGCGTGTACTCTATTTTTTCCGCGAGGTCTTCGAGTTGCTGTGTGCTTATCGGTCTTTTTTCGCATGCCTTTTTAAGGCCGGCCAATACTTTTTTCCTATCAAATGGTTCGCGCCTGCCATCCTTTTTTATTACCATTAAAGACGTCTCTTCTATGTGCTCATATGTTGTAAAACGCCTCTTGCACTTGAGGCATTCCCGGCGACGCCGGATAGAACGACCCTCTTCAGAAGAACGTGAATCAATCACCTTGTCTTCCTTGTGACCACAGAATGGACATTTCATAATTCTACCTCCTGGTAAAGAGGAAACCTTTTGAGAAGCATCGATGCCTTGTTTGCGTATTCATTCAAGGCTGAGGAATCATTTTTCTTTGTCAACGCGCAATCTATTATTTCTGCTATTTCTTTCATCTCTGATTCTGCCATGCCCCTTGTCGTGACTGCAGGAGTACCCAGCCTTACTCCACTTGTAATAGCAGGGCTCTTTTTATCAAAAGGTATTAGGTTCTTATTAACGGTTATATGTACTTTATCAAGGATCAAGACTGCCTCTTTCCCGGTAATGCCCTTCGGGCCCAGATCCACCAGCAAAAGATGTGTATCTGTTCCGCCAGAGACTATCCTGAAACCAAAACCTTCAAGAGACTTCGCCAATGTCTTTGAATTCTTTATAATCTGAGTCTGATATTCCTTAAATTCTTTTGCCTGCGCCTGCTTAAAGGCTACTGCCTTGCTGGCTATGACATGCATCAATGGCCCGCCCTGAACGCCTGGAAAAACCTCCGCGTCTATCTTTTTAGCAAACTCCTTGCGACAGAGTATCACCCCGCCTCTTGGACCACGCAATGTCTTATGCGTGGTAGCGCTTACTACATCTGCGTAAAGAACAGGATTTGGATGGAGTCCCGCAGCTACAAGCCCTGCAAAATGAGCCATATCCACAAAAAGATACGCGCCTACAGAATCTGCTATGTCTCTGAATTTTTTAAAATCTATAATTCTCGGATATGCGCTCGCTCCTGCCACTATCATCTTTGGTTTATTCTTTTTCGCAAGAGACGCCACTTCATCATAATCAATCTGCTCGGTCTTTTTACTCACGCCATAAGGTATAAAAGAATAAAATTTTCCTGAGAAATTATGCGCCAGGCCATGCGAAAGATGCCCTCCACAGGCAAGGTCCATAGCAAGAATCGTATCGCCCGGTTTCAGCAATGCGAAGTATACAGCCATGTTTGCCTGCGTGCCTGAATGCGGCTGTACATTGGCATGTTCCGCGCCAAAAAGTTTTTTCGCCCTTTGAATAGCCAAGCGCTCTGCCTCGTCAACATATTCGCATCCGCCATACCAGCGCTTTGATGGATACCCTTCAGCATATTTATTAGTCAGAACAGACCCCTGAGCTTCTAGCGCGGCAAGGCTTGCGAAATTCTCACTCGCTATAAGCTCAATATTATCCCGCTGCCTGACTAACTCCTTTTTGATAGCCTCATAAATTTCCGGATCAACTTTTTTTAATGCATTCATTTTGACTCTCCTTAAAATATTAAAAACAAACCACAGAGAACACAGAGATTTTTTACAATAAAATACTCTGCGTCCTCATAAAATTAGACTTTTTATTCCTTCTTTTGGCTTTAAAAAATTAAAATTAATAAAAACCCCGCTTTTATATCAAGAGCTTTTAAATAAGTCAATATCCAAGCTTCGAAGATTTTTTGGAGCACACAGAGAAAAACCATTCATTGCTCTGTGAGCTCTGTGGTTTCTTTTAAATCTGTCTAACGCGCCTTCGATGTCTCCCGCTAAGAGCGCATGTTGAAAACCATACATCTGCTATTTTTTTCGCTTTAGACAATGAAGTAACTTTTGATGCTAATACTAAAACATTCGCATCATTATGCTCTCTGCTTAAGCGCGCAATATCCACTCTGTCGCAAAGCGCGGCGCGTACACCCTTGACCTTATTGGCTACCATTGACATGCCAATACCTGTAGTACAGATAAGTATTCCCTTAGGAAATCTACCGCGGCCAACTGATCTTGCGACCTTGTAACCATAAATCGGGTAATCGCAGCTTTCCTCAGAAAATGTGCCAAAATCCTTTACGCTGTGGCCTTTCTTTCTCAAAAACTTTACGAGGCCCTGTTTTAAATTAAAACCGCCATGATCTGCGCCAATAGCTATTTTCATCCCTGAGTCTCCTTTTTAAACAATTCCAAGAATATGTTCTCAACGCTATCCTTTATAATATCCCTGATACGCCTGTATTCCTCAATAGACTTTCCTATCGGGTCAGGCACGCCATCTTCTCCTTTGAGAAGCTTCGTCTTTAAGGCTGTCCAGGGTAAAGCATTCACTATATATTTTCTATGTACATCTTCCATGACAAATACAAAATCCGACTTTTTCAATAACGCAGGATTTATCGGCTTTCCTCTGTGGGCTGAAACATCCACGCCCTCTTCCTTCATGACCTCTATTGTATTTGTCGCGGCAGGTATTCCCGCAAATCCTCCTGTGCCAGCAGAATCGACTTTTACCTGCTTAGAAAGCTTTGCCTGTTTAATAAATTTCTCTAACATACCTTTTGCCATAACACTGCGACAGCTATTACCGGTGCATACAAAAAGCACGTGATAATCAGCTAAAAGATCCTCTTCTGAAAGCGCGCCTTTTCTCAATATCTTAAAAGGACTTACTGTGGTGTCCAATACTGTTGATTCTACTCCGATTGTCGTATCTCCCCCGTCTAATATCATATCAACATCCAGGAGCACCTCTTTAGCTGAGGTAGGCGGATTTTTCCCGAAAAGATTTGCGCTGGGAGCGACTATAGGTAAAGATGCCTTATCTATAAGCGCTAATGCTACTTTGTTATTCGGCATGCGAATGCCTATCTTTTTCTTTTCATTGTCGAGCGCCAGGATCGTTAAAGGCCCTGGCCAGAATTTTTTAACAATCTTTTCCGCGCGTTCCGACAAATCAACCTTTAGTTCTTTTAACGCCTCGAATCTTGCAATGTGAATAGTAAAAGGTTTATCCTTCGGCCTTTTCTTTATCTTGTAGAGTCTATCTATGGCCTTTTTATCCAAAAGATTAGCGCCAACCCCATATACAGTCTCCGTAGGAAAGGCAACAAGTCCTCCCTTCTTTAAGAGAGCAGCTGCCTCTTCTATAACATGTGGTTCTGGAAAACTAGGGTTTACCTTTATGACTTTAGTTTGCATATCTCTATTACAATGCTAAAATTCGATTAGCTAATATTGCGGCGTTCTTGGCGCCTGCTTTTCCTATTGCCATGCATGCAACAGGTACGCCTCCTGGCATCTGTACAGTAGAAAGCAAAGAGTCCATTCCATTTAGCGCCCTGGTGTGCATTGGAACACCAATGACAGGCAGATCAGTGTAAGCGCTCACGACTCCTGCTAAAGCCGCAGACATGCCTGCCCCGCATATCAAAACCTTAATGCCTCTTTTTTTAGCGGACTTAGCGTAAGAACGTACTTTTTCAGGATTCCTGTGAGCTGAAATAACATTTATTTCATAGGAAATCTTGTATTCTTTTAAGGCCTTCCCTGTCTCAGCCATTGTCTCTGCGTCAGATTTACTGCCCATTAAAATTCCAACTAAAGGCTTCTTTTTAATTGCCATGTTTATCTCCTTGTTTTAAATTCGAAATTCGAATATCGAAATACGAAACAAATTATAAATCCTAAAATTCAAAATTCTAAACACTTTATTTAAAATTTAGTATTTCTAATTTCGAATTTGTTTCGAATTTCGGGTTTCGTGCTTCGGATTTATCCTTTTTTAATAGCCTTATCTCCTATGTCTCTTCTATAGTGCATACCTTCAAATCTTATCTTCCCTATTGCCGCATATGCGTTTTGTTTCGCGGTTTTAATGTCATTTCCAAAACCTGTGACAGCCAGAACTCTGCCTCCGCTTGTAAAAATCTTTCCATCTTTTGCCGCAGTGCCCGCGTGAAACACAACTATATCTTTCTCGCCTTTGAAATTCTCTGCCCCGCTTATCTCTTTATGTTTCTCATATGCTCCGGGATAACCCTTAGACGCGGCAACAACCGCCATGCAAGCCCTGTCATCCCATTCGAGTTTTATCTTATCAAGGCTGTCATCGATGCACGCCAACATAACATCCACCAAATCAGATTTTAATCTCGGTAAAATGGCCTGCGTTTCAGGATCGCCAAATCTGACATTAAATTCCAGGACCATCGGCCCTTTCTTTGTAATCATAATACCGCCGTATAAAACGCCTTTATAAAACTTTCCCTCTTTTGCAAAACCATCAATGATAGGCTTAAAAACAATTTCTATTATCTTGTTGAACAATTCATGAGAAACCACCGGCGCCGGAGAATACGCCCCCATGCCGCCTGTATTAGGGCCCTTGTCATCATCAAAGACCCTTTTGTGGTCCTGCGAAGAAACAAGCGGCGCTATGTTCTTGCCGTCGCTAAAAACAAGTATTGATGCCTCTTCGCCTTCAAGGCAATCTTCGAGAATAATCCTGTCTCCTGCTGCGCCAAAAATCTTTTTGTCCAATATATCATCTATGGCCTCTTCTGCTTCTTTGATAGTCTGAGCTACTATAACACCCTTACCTGCCGCAAGGCCATCTGCTTTCACTACTATAGGAACGCCCTTTCTTTTCAAATAATCCTTTGCCTTCGATGCGTCGCTAAAAACCTCAAAATCAGCAGTAGGCACGCTAAATTTTTCCATAGTCTCTTTTGCAAAAATCTTACTGCCCTCAAGCATCGCAAACTCTTTAGAAGGGCCAAACACCTTTAATCCTTCTTTATTAAACCTATCGACTATGCCCCGCACAAGCGGTACCTCAGGCCCGACCACTGTTAAATCTATTTTATTCTCCTTCGCAAATTTCAGGAGACCGTTAATGTCATCTGCCTTTATATCAACCAACTCTGCTGTCTCTTTTATGCCGCCATTTCCAGGCGCGCAGAATATCTTATCTACCTTTTTGCTCTGGGCAATCTTCCACACCAATGTGTGCTCCCGGCCACCTGAACCAACTACCAAAACTTTCATATTATAACTTCGCCTTTTCCTTTAATTATCTCGCCTATTGTCCATGACTTAAGCTTTAGACTTTTGATAACATCGTGCGCCTTATTTAGATCTTTCTTGTTCACTACAATTGCCATGCCAATGCCCATGTTGAATGTACGATACATCTCTTTATCGTCTATCTTTGCCCTGTTCTGAATTTCCCCGAATATGCCTGGAATATGCCATGAATATTTATATACGCGCGCTGATACTCCCTTCGGCAATACACGCGGGATATTATCATAAAAACCACCGCCTGTTATATGGGAAATGGCTTTTACTTTAACTTTTTTCAATAACTTCTGAATCGCCTTTACATAAATTATAGTTGGCGTTAAAAGCGTCTTTCCAAACTTTCCGCTTAATTCAGATTTCTTAAAAACATTTCTGGCAAGGCTGAATCCATTTGAGTGCAGACCGCTTGATTGAATCCCGATGATCCTGTCTCCTGGCTTTACAGAACTCCCATCTATGATCTTATTATCCTCAACCACGCCCACGCAAAAACCAGCCAGATCATAGTCTTCGTCTTTATACATATCAGGCATTTCTGCTGTTTCCCCGCCTATAAGAGCACAGCCTGACTGAGCGCATCCCTCAACAATGCCTTTAATAATGTCCTTTGCTTTTTTTCTATTCAGTTTTCCTGTTGCAAAATAATCCAGAAAAAAAAGCGGCTCAGCGCCAGTCACAACAATATCGTTCACGCACATGGCAACAAGGTCTATGCCGATTGTAGTGTGCTTATTCAAAAGATTTGCAACTATGAGCTTTGTGCCCACACCATCAGTTGACGAAACAAGTACTGGATTTTTGTATTTCCTTGGAATCTTTGTAAATGCGCCAAACCCGCCAATACCGCCAACCATCTTCGCAATATCCTTCACAAACTTATTCGACCTATCTATATCCACCCCAGCCTTTTTATAATCCATCATACCTGATCCCTTCCCTAAAGTTAATTTCACTCTTCTCGACTTCGCTCGAAGCCCCTCGACACACGCTCGGGATTCAATATTGTTCGAGCGATCCACCGAAGGCGGAGAGTCGAGAACTTTGAAACTCTATACAACAAGTTAAAATTTTTCCTTAATATATGTTACTCCGTTTTTGAATATTTGGAGGCCGTCGCCGAAGCGCTTTAGGCCTTCACGTGTCCATCTTGGATGCTGCGTACCAAGGATATGTCTCTCTGGATGCGGCATCATGCCCAGAACCCTGCCTGTTGGGTCACATATACCAGCTATGTTTTCAAATGAACCGTTCGGATTATATGGATAACCGGCTTTTCTTCCTTTTTCATCAACATACTGAAATATTATCTGATTCTTTTTTAGGGCTTTTTTGTCCTTTAGGATAAAATTTCCCTCGCCATGCGCTACTGGTAAATAGATTATTTTTTTCAATCCACGCGTCCAAGCGCAACTTGTGGCTTGTGGCTTGTGGCTTGTGGCTAAATAGGTCCATCGGGCTTCGAATTTTCCTGAATCATTAAAGCTCAAGCTTGCGCTAATATCGTTGCCATTTAATCCCGGCAAAATGCCTGCTTTTACCAACACCTGAAAGCCGTTGCATATTCCGATTATAAGCTTTCCGTCTTTGATAAAATCCTTGAGTTCTTCGCCAAGTGAATATTTTACTTCATTGGCAAGTATTTTACCTGATGCAATATCATCACCATATGTAAAGCCTCCGGGAACAGCGAGTATCTGATAATCCTTTAGATATTTATCACGTCTTGAAAGTTCATTTATATGTACAAGCTCGGCTGATGCGCCGCACAGAGTAAACGCATGCGCAGTTTCTATATCACAATTCGTTCCAGCAGTTCGCAACACTATAACCTTGGGTTTCTTCTTCATAAATAATATTGTTCGAGCGAGCAAAGTGAGTCGAGAACTACTAGAAATCTATTCTTCTCGACTTCGCTCGAAGAGTGTTTTTCTCTCACCATCGCAATGGCTTTTGCCAGGCCTCTTTTAATTTGTCTATTCCGACATCTACAATTTTTTTGGAGTCCAGTCCGTGGATCTTAAGGTTAGTTTTGCCTGAGATACATCCTATAAGTCCGACTGGAATACCTTTCATTGTAGATTCAAATCGCTTTTTATCTTTTTTCTTAACCTCAACAATAAATCTAGTGTTGGATTCTGAGAATAAAACAACATCATTCCCGTGCCTGCCCCGTACCCTTGTGGTACGGGGACCCGCGAAAGGTATTTCACTCAAAAATACCTCAGCGCCAAACCCGCCCGCAAAAGCCATCTCAGCTAATGCTACTCCGATTCCGCCTTCTGAACAATCATGACATGCCTTTACAAGCCCGGATCCTATTGCTTTATTCAAAGCGCTAAAAACTTTAACGCCATACTTAACATCAACTTTAGGGACATTATTCCCAATAACCCCATTAATCATATTGTAATGCGATCCACCCATCTCATCATAGGTCATGCCAACTACATATATTAAATCGTCCTTGTCTTTAAAATCCATAGTAACAGCCTTTGTCACATCATCCATGACACACATCGCGGATATCAAGAGCGTAGGCGGGATAGAGATAGATTTTCCATGCACAGAATATTCATTGTTTAAGCTGTCCTTGCCTGAAATAAATGGCACGCCATATCCTTTTGCAATATCATAACAACCAAAACTCGCCCTTACTAAATCACCAAGCCTGTCAGGCTTATCAGTATTTCCCCAGCAGAAATTATCCAACAAAGCTGTCTTTTTCAAATTCCCACCGACAGCGATTACCTGGCGCAATGCCTCATCAATAACAGAACCAGCCATCCAGTAAGGATCTATAAAGCTATATCTTGGATTTATACCGTTAGAAACAATAATACCCTTTTTAGAACCAAACTTTGGCCGAATAATAGCCGCGTCTGAAGGCCCATCATTTTTGATACCCACAAGCGGCTTTAAAACACTCTGACCCTGGACTTCATGATCATACTGCCGTATGACCCATTCCTTACTGGAGACATTCCAGCTCGAGAGGATCTTTAATAGTGATTCAGTTAGATTTTTTGGACATACCTTTTTCAATTCTTTGTGAATTGTCTCCATCCACACAGCCTTGCGCTCAAACCTGGGAATACCATCATGCAAAAACTTCATGTCCAGATCACAGACAAGGACACCCTTGTACTTTAATTTTAATCTCTTGGTATTTGTAAAGCAGCCCATTATAACTGCCTCGACATTTTCACTCCTAAAAATATCTAAAAGTTCTTCCAGGTTCTCCTCAGGCACTGACAAAACCATCCTCTCCTGAGCCTCAGATATCCATATTTCCGTATAGTTCAGGCCATGATATTTTAAAGGCGCTTTTTCAAGATTTACCTCCGCGCCTAAGTACTGTCCCATCTCGCCAACCGCGCTAGAAAATCCACCCGCGCCGCAATCAGTAATCGCGCTATATAACCCTTTGTCGCGAGCCTTTAAAAGCGTATCAGTAACTTTTTTCTCTGCAATAGGATTTCCTATCTGAACTGCTCCGCCTGAAAGCTCTTCTGACTCATGAGTAAGCTCACCTGAAGAAAACGTTGCGCCATGAATTCCATCCCTGCCAGTACGGCCACCCACTGTAACTATGTAATCTCCTGTTTGCACAGCTTTAAAAGACGCGTTTTTTGGCATAATACCTACTGTGCCGCAATAGACAAGAGGATTGCCTGTATAGCGTTCGTCAAAAAGCACTGCGCCATTAGCCGTAGGAATACCCATGCGATTACCATAGTCCCTAACTCCACTAACAACACCCTTCATTATTCTTTTAGGATGAAGCATTCCTTTGGGAACTTTTTTCTGCGGCGTATCAGGAAGCCCAAAGCAGAATATATCTGTATTCATAATAGGCTTGGCGCCTAATCCTACCCCTAAGATATCCCGTATTACACCGCCTATGCCCGTGCCAGCGCCGCCATACGGTTCAAGAGCTGATGGATGATTATGCGTCTCGACCTTAAAACAAATATTATCTTCATCGTCAAATCTAATAATCCCGGCATTATCCTTAAACACAGACACGCACCACGACTTATCTAAGTCCTTAGTAACCTTCATGACGGTATTCTTTAAGAGATTATCGATCTTCCTATCCCCTAGAGCCTTGAGCCTAGAGCCTTGAGCCTGTAAAAACTTTTCTCTATAATCTATCACTCCCCTAAATGTCTTATGCGCGCAGTGCTCTGACCACGTCTGCGCAATAGTCTCCAGCTCACAGTCAGTAGGGTCGCGCTTTAATTTCCTAAAATACTTCTGAATCTCTTTCATCTCCTTAAGGTTAAGAAATAACTGACCATCTTTGCTAATCTGCGTAAGTCTTTTATCACTAGCCTTAATAAGATCAATAATTACCAATTCAAATTTGTAATCTTTTGCTTGTGTACTTGTAGCTTGTGGCTTGTGCGCTTGTGCGCTAACTATATGCTGTATAACCTTGTTATAAAGCAGTTTCTCGCGTATAGTGTTAAACTGCGCTTCCGAAATCTTGCCTTCAATAAAATACTTTCTTTCCGTCCTAACAGACATTACTCCGCTAATCCCCAAATCCCTTATCGCCTTTTTTGTACTCTCTTCGACAGGATCCATCACTCCAGGATTATATGCAATTTCTACTACTCTGACGCTTGTGGCTTGTGGCTTGTGGCTTGTGGCTAAAGTATATTCCTGAGTAATAGGGTCGGCTAATAATTCCTGCGCGATCCTGTGCGCGTCACTCCTGGACACATCCCCGGAAATAATAAAGACCTGGGCTGTTGCAACTTTTTTAACTGCAACTATCCCCAGGTCCCTTATGTCCTTTTTGATCCCGCTTCCGAGAGGATCAAAAACACCCTTCCTGTTTCTTATCTCAATCTTCCACTCCACTTTTATTAACTCGCTTTGCTCGTTAATACACAGATGATCACAGATTACATTATTATTTCAAGGTTTTACAGATGAACCCGGATAGCTTTATCTGTGATCATCTTGTATCTTTTCATCTGTGTTAATCTGTGTATCAAGCCTTTACTACTCTCTTAAGAACTTCCTGGTAGGCTTCTTCGATTCGTCCAAGGTCCCGCCTGAAACGGTCTTTGTCTAATTTTTCATTGGTCTTTTTATCCCACAATCTGCATGTATCAGGTGAAATCTCATCGCCCAATAAAATCCTGCCTTTGTGTCTTCCAAATTCCAACTTGAAATCAACCAGTTTCAACCCGGTCTTGTTGAAAAAATCCTTGAGTATCTCATTGATGCTAAAAGAATAATCCTTTATCTTCTGCATCTCCTTGGCGGTGGCAAGGCCAAGCATCTCTATGTGATAATCATTTATAAGCGGGTCATGCAAGTCATCTCTTTTATAATGATATTCCAAGACAGGCTTTTTTAAAACAATGCCCTCATCAATGCCAAGAAGCTTTGAAAGCCCGCCTGCCGAAACATTGCGGATCGTAACTTCTACAAGAATTATATCCAGTTTTTTAATAAGCATCTCTCTCTCGCTCAGCTTTTTCACAAAGTGAGTAGGGATGCCTTTTGACTCCAAAAGCTGGAAAAGCGCGCATGATATCTCGTTATTGATCACGCCTTTTTCTTTGATAGTGCCCTTCTTTGTAGCGTCAAATGCCGTTGCATCATCTTTAAAATCCTGGATAAATAAATCAGGTTTGTCGGTTTCGTAAACCCTTTTTGCCTTGCCTTCGTAGATCTTTTTAACTTTTTTCATGTCATATGCCCACTTTCTTAAAAATTCTGTCCACGTGTTTTGTATAATATCCGAGATCGAAAAATTTCTCGAGCTCCTTTGGTTTTACTACCTTAGTAAAATCCTTATCCATCCACAACGCTGCTTTAAAATTTTCGTTCTTTTTCCAGACTTCCATGGCGCATCGCTGAATAATGTCATAGGCCTTGCGTCTCTCAACGCCTCTTTTTTCCAGCTCCACTAAAATCCTTGCTGAAAATATAAGGCCTCGCGTCTTAGCCAGGTTATTTCTCATATTCTGAGGATAGACATGCATATTTTTAATGATAAAGATCATATCATTAAGCATATAATCCAACAAAATAGTGCTGTCAGGCACAATAACCCTTTCGACTGAAGAGTGACTTATATCCCTCTCGTGCCATAACGCGACATTTTCCATTGCTGCCAGCGCATTTGTACGCAGGAGTCTTGCAAGCCCTGTAACCCTCTCGCACATAACAGGGTTTCTTTTGTGCGGCATTGCGCTCGAGCCTTTTTGCCCCTTTGAAAAAGGCTCTTCGACTTCACGTACCTCTGTCTTCTGAAGATTGCGTATCTCTACTGCTATCTTCTCAAGTGTTGCGCCCACTACAGCGATATGCGACATATATTCCGCGTGCCTGTCCCTCTGTAAGACCTGCGTAGAAATATTTGCTGACCTCAGACCTAGCTTCTTGCATACATAATTCTCTACATATGGCTCGATATTAGAGTAAGTTCCCACAGGGCCTGAGATCTTACCAACGCTTATTATATCCTTTGCCGCTTCCATCCTATCAATGCATCTATTTATCTCATCAAAGTACAAGGCCAGCTTTAGCCCAAATGTAGTTGCTTCAGCATGTACGCCATGACTGCGGCCGACCATTATAGTTTTCTTGTATTTCTTTGCTTTTTTGCGCAGTTCTGTCTTTAACTTCTTTAAGTCATCCAGCAATATACCAGCTGCTTCTTTCATCATCAAAGACAAAGCAGTATCCAGCACATCACTAGAGGTAAGCCCCTGATGCACAAATCTTGAAGCGCTCCCAACATGCTCAGCTATATTATGCAAGAATGCAATTACATCGTGGCGGGTCTTTTTCTCTATTGCCTCTATACGCTTTACGTTAAACCTTGCCTTGGATTTGATTTTCCGAAGCTCTTTCCTTGGCACCTTACCAAGATTAGCCATTGCCTCACAAGCAAGGATCTCAACATCCAACATCTTCTGAAACTTATTCTCCTCACTCCAGATAGAACTCATTTTAGGAAGCGAATATCTCGGTATCATAGCAGAGGTACTATACCATATATAGATTATGAGAGTCAACAATAAAAGCGCTAGATATAGTAAGGGTGGTTATGTGGATTAATTTTTTGCTAATATAAAACTTGACTTTGAATTAGCCATACTGTATACTTGTTTGTATGATAGAGCGTATATTGCACAAAAAATGTGCTGAATTTTCAAGGCAGTATCCTGTTGTGACTATAACCGGGCCCAGACAATCAGGTAAAACAACTCTGGCAAAAGCCTGCTTCCCTAAAAAACCCTATGCAAACTTAGAAGAACCTGATAAACGTAAATTTGCCATTGAAGATCCTCGCGGGTTTTTAGAAAACCTACCCAAGGGCGCTATCCTTGACGAAATACAAAGAGCCCCGCAGCTCTCCTCCTACATTCAGTCTATAGTAGACTCCTCTTCTCAAAAAGGGATGTTTATACTCACGGGGAGTCA
>JBHPHU010000015.1:0-29593 GCA_042571405.1 Candidatus Omnitrophota bacterium
AACCAGGATATACCTGATTATCCAAAGTGTCCTAAGCTTATAGCAGAGGCTTTGAACAGACTCGGCATCGCTGATGTAGAGGATTACTGGTTATCTGTTATAATGCGCAGTCATGCTACCAGCTTTGGACCGCGCGAACTGCCCAAGAAGATCATCTCGATATTTAATCCTAATGAACCTCACGGTTTTAGCGTATTGACCAAGAAGCATGATTCAATGAGCAATACCTGGCGCATAGAGAAAAACTCCTATGCTGATATAGGTATATTAGGAAAGGTGGAGCATTTTGTCGTAGAAGAAGACGGCACTATCACGCCTTTATGGATGCTTGGGTATAACGATACTGCGTTGGAGAGAGTGAAGCAAGAGCCATGGGCAGGTACTGTATACAGTGCTTTTGAGATATCAGCGCTTGACAAGAAGTATGTATATACACAGACGCCGTTAGGACCTAACGAGGGTAAACGCGAACTGACCTGGACATTTGATTTCTCAAGCCCCAAGGAAACAGCAGTGCTTAAGGAATGGGACGAGGGCGATAAACATTATGCTTTGTATATCAAGTTCGATCATTACGGCAAAGAAACAATGGATATAAAGAGAATTAAATGGCAGATCGAGGAAGATGCGTACGGCAGGAAACTTAAAAACCCTGAGATAAATGTTATTTCTCAGGTCGGTGAATACGAGAATATGGTGTTTGATAATGGAGTAGCTACTAAGGTAATTCAGCATGTCAGTGAATATTTGAAAAGAGACAATGTGACGCATCTGACAGGTAAAAAGAAGGACAAGTATATTGATGGAATGGTTTGGACAGGGTATGATTCCAGAAATACCAGTTTTAATGTCTCTTATGATGAATATGGCCGAACAGATAGTGCTTTTAGAAGAGATGATAGCATTCCATTGACAAAGATAGTTATACCTGAGGAGAACAAAAAAGAGGAGAGCAAGGCACTTTTGCGAGGTAAGTCAAAACTTTTAAACATGCCTCATGTAGACCGTTATCTTGACGTAGAAACAGTAGACCATGAGTATGGTTCTTATAATGGCATAAGAGTATTATATACTGAAGGCCCAGAGCCATTGCCTCTGGTGGATATTAGCCTTAAAAAACATAATGGAAAAGACGCAGAAGATATAACCTGCTATTTCCATTCTGAATTAACACCTGATTTTCACAAGATAGATATACCGTCATCTGGGAGCACAACCCATAGGGGCGATATTCCTGAAGAGGATATTTCAGGTCATGAATTTATCTATTTCTATATGGTCGAGCCAAAGCTGGAAAAAGGTAAGATAATCTATGAGGTAAGAATAGAGGATGATGACGGAAAAGAGCTTTTTATAGGCGGGAATGATCTAAAGGAAGACGACAAAGAAAAAGATAAGAAGAGCCTTTTCTGGAAGCCATACTATGCCAATATGGATTATTATGTTGCTGGCGAGAACGATCCTTGGTATGTCAGGTTCGGCGCCTGGTTTGTAAGCTTGATAGGGTTTGGGAAAGATGAAATAGCCTACAGGGTTATTAAGCCCGCGGTTTATGTGGATGATCTAAAGGATAATTTTGCAAAGTTTATTTCCATTAAGATGCTTAAGCAGAAATTAGAAGACGCGGGAATGGATATAAAAGATGTAAAAAATATATCTATACATTCCAAAGTAGAAAGCGGAAGCTCTCCAGCCAGTTTATACGTAAGCGACATTTATTTACTGGGCACAGGAGATATTAATGAGCTTGGAAAAAGTAAGCCGGAAGATAAGAAAGAAGAAATAGCCCTTAATATAGCCAGAAGATTTACGGAGCCTTCTTTTAAGGCAAAGGCTTCGATTCGATCAGGAATGTTTAGTCTCGCGCAGATCAGGGGCAGGGAAAACGGACTTATGCCTAATAAGGAGCTTGCGTTTTTCTATGAGAGCGACAGGGGCCTTACATGGATAGAGGTAGAGGTGGACGGTCATACTGTAAGAAAGGCATATAAATTAGACGGTACCTTATTCTCGGATATATACGAATATGAATATGTCGAGAAGGAGACGCAGGCGAAGAAAATAGCCCTTGTAAGATTATATTATGATGAGGATGGCGAGACGCCTTTATTTATGGTAAGTTTTTACTCCGGGTTAAACCCGACATTATACATAGTGGAAGATAACGGTGATAACCTGATCGTTCATTATATTGATCCTGTGGAATTATATGGCATGACCAAAAAATTCCAAAAAAATGAGCTTATTTCAGATAAGCCGATATGGATAAAGAGAGGAGGCAAGTCTTTAGAGCCGATAACACCACAGCTCAAGACTAGCTGGTCTGACAGCCTCAAAACGACATTTAAAAACAAGGCTTACAATGATCTCAATAACATCCTGCCTAAAAAGATATTCGGCGAGATCATAGAGGGTACTGACAGCAATGTTAAGTTCGAAGCTAAAAAGATACATAAGATAGTAAAGGCGCTTTCAACCGCGCATCCGGAACTAGAACACCGGGTAATAGAGATAGACGATTTCAAAGACTATATGTATGCTACGGTTATCGAAGATCTCAGTGATATAAAAGGGCGCGCAACAGGACTTTTCAAGAATTTCTTTGAATCGCTTCCGGATCCGAAAGGTTCTGATCGCAATGTACCTGAAAAGAATCTTGTGGTTTCTCACCTTGACGCAGAGGACCTTGATGAGACCGCTTATATCTTTGATTTATCAATGCTTACTGTATTACACGCTGCTTTAGACGATAAGGATGAATGCTATGACCTGTTAAATTTATTCAAGAGTCTGCCAAAGGATCCTAATACAGGCCTTCCTTGGCGCGCTTGTAATGTCAATAATATTAGTGTGGTAGAAGATTATGACAGAAGGGCAGGAGACTATGCGTGGTGGACGCATAATCTGTTAAGCGCTTATGTACTGACAGGCGATGACACTTTTCTTAACGAGGCATTTTATATTACGGATAGAGTCATAGAGCATTTCCAGGATGAGTATGGCGCATACACGGTTATTCCTTACGAGTCTGATTATGTTGGGCCAGAGGGGTATTCAGTGGAAGAAAACATAGATATGATGGTTGTGTTCGATGATTTTGAACTGTTGGGTGTAAGCAAGTACAAAATTGACAACGATAAACTTAAAGAATTTCTCAGCAAGCACGCTATAGATAAGGAACATGATCTTATATATAGAGGTATAGTGAAACAAAAGCTCGGTGCGGAAAAGATATTATTCAGGATGGCCACTGAACAGGATGTAGAGGTCTTATTCAGGCACGATCTAAACTGGGCATCTGACTCTCCGTTCTGGATGCTCAGCTCGCGTCCAGGCATAGAACTGCTTAAACAAAATGGAATAGATCCGGATATAGTGTTTAAGAAGGCAATGGCATATTTTGCAACCTCTGTCAAAGGTAATGTCGTAGAAAAAGATAAGGATGAAAAAATAAAAATTATCCGTAAAGACCTTAAACTGTCAGGCTCAGACTTTAATATTGATATCGGAAGAGAAGTAGGCGACGTGTTGTTCCATGAGCAGACCGGATACCTTAAGCAAGCAGCGCAAAATCTCATGGAGTATCATCAGAAAAAAGAAAAAACCGGCAGTTTCGTAGTGATCCAGGATAGGTTTGCTTCCAAGTATTACAGAGATGTAATGGAGACTTACTTAACTGGTATGAAGCTTGCATACGATGTCTTTCAGAAAGATGGTGTTGTGCCTTATGCCATAGCAGTTGGACAGGATGGAAACTATGCTACTGAATATATACCGGTAGGACACGCAGATAATTGGCTTAGCCCAGGAGGCGATGATTATAAAGGTTCCCGCATTGTGACCATAGAGATGATACTGTCTCATATCGGATATATATCTAACCAGCTTGGCGGCGGAGAATCTTTCCTTAAAGCCCGTGGCATAGAGTTGAAAAACATAAAGATCTCAGAAGAGATAGAGAATTATGAAGAAGATCCGTTATCGTTATTAGAGAAAGCAAAGCAGCAGGCAGAGAAAACAAGATTCATTAAGGCGGCGCTATTTACAGTGATTTTTGGACTGATCCTTGCTTCTATGTATACTGTCATTGCATATTTTGTGAGGAAGAAAAAAGGCGTTAAGAAAGGACCAGATAAGAAAAGAGTGCACATAGATCCTGGGGCTGATGCAAAGCGCGAAGAGATAGAGGAGATCTATAAAGAGTTTTTTAGTGATGATATAGCGCATACGCTTGCTACCGAACACTTGAAACAAGGTTCAGACGGGGATTTAGAATATCCTAGCGCAACCCAGGTATGGGCACAGGCACTATACGATGAGATCATTACGCCTGCAGAAATAAGAAAAAGTATAAAAGACAAGCTTGAGGAATGGCCGTTCATAAGTAATGACGTTGATGTATCAAGAGATGTACTATTGCACGAATGCGCGCTATATGCCTATGAAGGTGAAATTGATAACATATTAGAGATATTTGGAACAAAAAAATGGCTTATAGATAGATTTGGTGAAGATGAGGGTAATATCAGATACCATATGTTGAAAAATAATCAAATATATGGCCTTCAGATCTCGCAGAATAGGTTTCACGATGAAGTAGGGGTTGTACCTAAGGGAGATCTTCCTCAAATCGTGTGTAAGGCACTTGCTATGTTTATGTCCTCGCGCACAGGTACGGTAGATCACGAACGGGATATTGTCATAGAGCATCCGTTCATGGAACATCTTACTGATAAATTATTAAAACATCTAAACTTAGATAATTCTGATAAAGAAGTAGATTCTATCTCATCAGGCAGCACATTAAGTATCCTGGATCAGATTGATAGTGAGATACATGAATGGCAAACGCATAATACCAAGATGTCATTTCTTACGAACTATGCTATTACGAATCAGACCTATGCAGACTTTTTTGGAATGTTCGGAAAAAAACGCATGGAAGGGATAGAAAGGGCTATTGATTCTGCGCATGTGAGCGTACAGGACTTCAAAGCCATAAATGATATTAACGTACAAGAGTTTCTTGATGAAATGGTCTTAAAAGGCTATATGGAGAAGGAAGATTCCAGCGTTGAAAGGCCATATTATTTTACAGAGGAATATAGAGGCATTACTATAGAATTAAAGGAAGATTTCTCAGGCTATAGCGAAAATGATTTAAAGAAACTCGAAAGCGTCTGGGTTGTTAAAAACGGCGCAAACAGCGCGCAAAAGTCATCCGGAAAGATAGTTGAGATATATCCTGAGGCAGACCCAAGATATTCCGGAAGAGTAAGAAACTTACTCAAAGACCTTTTCACCAAGAAAACACGTGTCATAGCCATTACACCGTGCGCGACCTTTAATAAATATGTAGAGTTTGTTAATAATGTCAAGAAATGTAGACATAACGCATCCTTTATCAACACACTAAAAGGCTATAGATACTTAAAGCGCTTGAAAAAGGCTATTGGTCAAAGTGACAGATATACGGAGCTTGACTTTGAAGAATACCTTGATTTCAGTAAGTATCTGATAGATGACTTGTATAGCGTAGGGACAGTATGGGCTAGTCAATGGGTTCCTTTAATAACAGCACTTGGTGTAATAACTGTTATTGCCTCACTTGTGTTTTTCCCGCCAGCCACTATTGCCATGGCCATAATAAGACTCGCTATACCTGTTGCACAGTTTTTCCTTGCATTGTTATTTCATAAGGGATTGCGCAATGATAATCTCTTAAAGGCTATTAAAGGATTCTATACATTCGGTAGCGCGGAGACCAAGAAAGTAAGATCTGCCAAGCGATTGTATGCATGGATAGTAGGGACGCATCTGGGATGGGGAGCATTATTAATAAATATGTTGTGGCCGCTTTTTGCAGCTACTATAGGTTCAGGCAGCATAGGGCTTGTTCTGTTAGGTCTTGGCGCTGGCTTGTTCTTGATGATGAATATTATACTAAGCATGTGGACTTCTATGTATGCTTTTGAAGCAGCAAAGGCCAGGAGTATAAGCAAAAAGGAAACTTACAAAACCCAGGAAGACACAGCAAAAGAAGTAGTGCAGCATTCACCTTATCGTACCTTGCATTTTGATTTTCTGTGCCCATTTTTTGATGAAACAATTGGCAACACCTTTGAAGAGTATTTTCTGGAAGAACTCAATGGCTCGAATGGATTGACTCAGGGTGACTTTTTAATACAGCACTTTCCTGGGGAGTTTAAACGGCTATGCCAAGAGCTTGAAATTTTTGAAAACAAAAATGAAAAAGACCTAGATGATATGACTAATAAATGGATAAAAATTAATAACCCCGATAAAGGTTGTGCCAAAAGACGAAGGCAAATTATAGATGCAATTGGAAAAAATCCTGATGCTAACAAGGCATTGCAAGACTGGGCCAATGCCAAGAGCCCTACAATAGGCACTACTTTAAAACAAATGACAGGTCCACGCGGCACAGCTAAGGAATGGGCTATCAGGTATTATGGCCTGGATCGTACCAGTGAAAAACAAATGCAATTTGCAGAAAAGTTAGCATATAAAAAGATAAATGTGCTTACCCCTTCTAATTATTACAGCTTTTTTGCTGAAGTCAGGTCACGTTTTGTGACAGATCTCAATGTCAGTCAGTCGATAAAAGATAAGCTGTTGAAGCTGGATGCTATTGCGTTCAAGGAGTTTTACGATACCTATATCGGTAAGGACAGAAAAAAGCTTAAACTTGATACTATATTGATCGAATCAAAATACAACAAACAAACTATTGCTTCAAATGTAACCATGAAAGATTGTGATTTTACTGCTTCTGATATATCAGAGCTTGCTAAAGCAAAAGCAGATAAAAAGAATAAAGTAAAATGGCTGAAAGAAGGAACAAAAGAAGAATATACTCATTTAGATTTTGTCTCGCGCGCCCAGACATCATGCATAGATTCCGCAGTTACATATATAGGCACAGATACTACTAAGAAGATGATGATGGATAGTCCCTCCATACCCAATCTAAAGTCTTCTGCAATTGCTATTGTTGGATCTGAATTCGCAAGCGGTATCATGTGTATTTTCGATAAAGGCTGTCGCATAGAGAGAAAATATCATTGGGCCCTCATGAAGGTTATTACTGATTTTGAAGATTCGGATCTATGGTATGGTGTTGGAGAGCGTCAGATATCTTCAAAGGCGTTTAGTGATTTTGGAGGAATGCTGGCTATTGGCGAGGAAAACTGGGCATGGTATTTTCTCCAGTCAGAAGACGAGCTTATTAACCTGGGGCTGTATGGCTGGGGTGGATTTATGAAGACATGGGCTTCGCTTTTCTTCTCTACTCAGCGCAGAAATCTATTATCAGAGGACCTGATCGTAGCTATGATGCTGCGCATAGCAGGAGGCTTGTCCAAGCTTTTTAAGGGTATGAAGCTAGGCAAGTTCAGGGAGGTAATGGCGACAATAATATTTAGCGCGCATCCGCGATGGGCTGGCGGTTCTATACAGCTTTTAAGGACTCCGTTTGTTCAGGAGTATTTTACGCATGGTGATATAGGGTGGCATGAGAAGACAGGTAGAATGAACAGACTTAATTTCTTTACCATGTTAGCATTTGCCTGTTTTAATGCTCTGGTGTTCGGTGTGTTGATCTTTGGACTGAACCCTCTTACAGCCCTGCCTTTTGGCGCTGGATTTCTTATTCTTGGACTCTGGATCACTCAGGCTATAAATATGATCATGATCGTACGCGCTACCTTTGAGCTTGGATTTTTTGAGGCTATCTTTGTTGTGTTTCTGCTCTATCCTATGCTGATTGTTTTCTATACAGGTATTATGATGCCAGTTTACGCATGGGCTGCCTTAGTGAGTTGGTGGAAAGGCGCGTTAGGCGAATTCGTATGCAGTGCTCTTGCGCATGGCAGGATACCTCAACCTGTAATGAATTTTATAGATCATTATATAGGAAAGAATAAGAAGGCAAGTCAGGGCCTACTTACCTTGTTTAAGCCAGGCATAGTAATTGGTGCCGTGGCTTTAATATTGATTAAGGCTGGATTTTTCTTTCAGAATCTTTCTGTATCCTCATATCTGAGCGCTATTTTTGCTCCAGCCGTTGCTATAAGTATGATTATACATACATTCCTGTATAATTCTCCTTATGGTCTTAGCGGTTCTCCCTGGAAAAAAACTTTGTCTATCATCACAGGCGTGTTATTGGGATATGGCACTGTGGAGCTTTTGTACCTGTCTTTTTATATCCCGCCGTTTATAGTGGTTAGCATAGCTGTTGTTATTATGTTAGCAGTGTGGCTGTTGGCGCCTTCTTCAGAAGCTTTTAAGGACAGGGAATTCCATAAGAATAAGAAAAACTTGATACTAAGGCTGCTTTCAAGGATCAAGTGGGACTTATTTAGAGGGCGCAAAATTGAAATTAAGGACGGTAATGCTGTGTTTGAGGATGGTGATGTTAAGATTATTAGAGAGGGTATAAAGTTTAATCCTGAGTGGACCAGGTATTTATCTAATGTTGCGCGAACATTTGCAGCGACTGTTTTCATAGCACTCCAGTTTAGTTTTATCGAGATGAATGTAAAGGACATAATACCTCTATCTATAAAAGAGTCAAGTGTTGTGCTTCTTGTAAGCCAGTACATATTGCCAAATATTGGATTTATAATGGCGTTTTTTGGTTTAGCCATAATTCTAAAGAGACTATATGCCGTCTTATTTAATGGAGGCAAGCTTAGCAATCTGACAACTTTTCCTGTGCCTGCGCATCTTATTTTTCCTTACGTGCTTTCTCTTTTCCTGCCTATTTCACCGTTATGGCAGATAGTTATAGCGATAGCTGTGTGGAGGATACAGAGGTATATTCAGAATAAGGTAACAGGTAAAAAGATCGATAATTTAGCAGGAGAGGTAAAAGCTCTTGGCCGAGAATTAGGCATAGCTACTAGTGTGGGGTATGCGGGTCGTGACAAAGAAGAACTTTTATTCGACAAGAATTCTGAACTAAAGATGCTTATGGCGCAATTAGATGCTGTAATGGATGAATTATATACGCAGTCAGAAGAGGGCATGCTAAAGCCATACAGGTTTATCAGGGAAAACTATGATGAGGCAAGGGAGCTTATTGACCTGATAAGAAGTAAGATCTCAGGAAAGGAGATACTTAATTTATTCGACGAAATAAAGCCAAGAGAAAAACCAGGAGAAGAAGAGCTTCCAGAAGATTTTAGGAAAGCAGTTAAGCAAGAGATGAAGGATATAAAGAGGGAAATTAATAAGACGAAGAAAGCCCTAAACTCCTTGGACTCCCTCTCCGAAGACCTGGCCAAAAAGCACAAAGCTGCCATTAGCGAGACAAACAAAGAAGAAAAAGCCTTCACTAAGCTCAACAGAAAAGTATCCGCCAAACTCAAAATCCTGACCGCACTCCAAGAGCACCATGAAGAGTTACTAGAAAGCCAGGAGGGACAGGTACTAGATAAGGAATCTATAATAGAAACAACAAGAGAAGAGATAGAAAATTTAAATAACGCGCTACCTATAGAAGAGGCCAAACTACCTGATCTAATAGAAGACGTAGAAGCAAAAGAACTTTCTCTGGAAGAGTCCCAGCAGCTCCTAAATGAAAAACAAATCGCGATTAACCAGGCAGAGGCCAGAATAACAAAGCTGGAAGAAGAGATCAAACAAGCAGAAGCTAAAGAGAAGCAAGAAAAAGAAACATTAGATAAAAAAGAAGCTAACCTAAATAAAGCCCTAGCTTCCAAGAAAAACCCACAGACAAAAGCAAAAGAGATCAAAAAAGCACAGTATGAATATAATACCCAGAAAGAGATATACAATGAAACCATAGCTTCTAATCAAAACCTCGACAGACTAAGACAAGAGCTTCAAAACGAGAAAGATAAACTATTAGAGCTAAAAGAAGCTGTAAAAGAAGTTAACTCCGATATAAGAACAAAAACACTAGCCCTCGCACAACCAAAGAGTACCCTAAGATCACAGCAACAAAAGGTAGATAGGCTAAAAGATAATATAGTAAATACAACAATCCTTCTCTCTGAGCGTCACAATAGCTTAATAGAGCTAAGGACTAGAATAGAAAATACACAGATCGCTATCCACAACACCCAGGAAGATATCAACAGAGAAGAAGAATCATTAAACACACAAAGAAGAATCATCAGCATCTCAAGGACAAAGCAAAGACTGATAGGTAAGCTAAGGTTTGAATTAGATGCCAAGCAAAGAGAAGTAGAGCAAAAATTAGAAGGCAAAGTAACCTTAGATGATCTAATCAATATAGATAACGATATAGACTCACTCAAAGAAAACATAAACTCCAAGCTGAAAGAGATAGATAAGTCTGCCATAGATATGAAAAAAGACTTAAAAGACATCAATGATCTCGCAGAAGAAGCCCGCAAGAAACACCTACAAAGCATCAAGGACTTCTATAAACACGAAAAAGAGCTTAAGCTATTAGAGGAATATATCGCTCTCTGGGAAGACATCTTAAAGTCCAACAGGCTCTCACTAAGACGAAGAATGGCTGCCAGAGAAAAACTAAGACAGTCGATCAAAACTCTTAAGAGAGAACAGAATGAACTGATAATAAAGCTCACAGAAGAAGAATCCAAACTAGCTCCTCTTAAACGCGAAGTCACAAAGAAAGAAAAACCATTAGAAGATGCCAAAGAAGCACTTAAAGCCGCAGAGGATAAATTAGCCCAGGAAAAAGACAATCTCAATAAACTAACCGCAGAACAAAAAGGCGAAGAGTATCTGCTCAAAGTCGAAAAAGAGATCCTAAATACAGAAAACACTGAATTAACAAAACTTAAAAAAGATTATGAAACAAAAGAAGCCTTTAAAAACGATGCTTATGAGAGGTTAGAACAAGACAAAAAAGCCTATGCTGCCCAAGAAAAGCTTGTCACATCCAAAAAGAATAGCAAGGCGAAAGATCTAAAACAAGCACAAACTAAACTAAATGAGCTAAACTCTCAATTGACAAAACAAGAAGCTACCTATAAACATGCTGATGAAGTTTTAGAAAAAGCCAAATCTGCTTTCGAAGCCCAGAAAAAGATAGTAGATGAGGCAGCAGCAAGAGTTAAGAGCTTAACGGATAAGATAACCAAATTAGATGAAGCCATAAAAGAAAAGAACGAAACAACCATAATCGGAATTAAGAACGAAATACAACAAGCCCAGGATAAAGTCAGTGGAATAAGTGTAGAGCTCAGAGATGCGCAAAACTCTTTTAACGCCCAGCAGAATAAGGTAAACAACATAAAAAGAGCTCTAACCCTTAATATAGCTAATCTCGCAGAAGCATACAGGAACCTGAAAAGACAAATAGAAAGCATAAAGGTAAAGATAAACTACATGAAGCAGATAAAGAAAGACCTGAAAGAAAAGAAACTCCAGCTGCGCCTGAAGAAAAGAAAGACCATACTGACAGAGAAGAAGACAGAGCTTATAGATGGGACCAGAGGAAAGATAGACAAGCAAGGAACTAAACTTGAGAATGAATTATCAGTAAATAAAGCCTTAAGAACATCTATGCTTAGACCTGTTGTAGGCTTGTCTATGTTACCTTGTATAGATGCGTTGTCTAGACAACGCATCTATACAGGTTCAGCTGGTAAGTTCTGGATTCCCGTTTTCACGGGAATGACAGACTTGAATTTAAAGCAAGATATAAGGTCTATGTTGGAGCATGTTGAGCCAAGAGGCGATTGGGGCTTTGGTGATCCTGCTGCTGAGACCAGCATTACAGTAGATAGTAAGGGAAATGTATTACGCAGAAGGGTGCAGATACACAAAAAGCTTTTTGATAAACTTCTGGAAAAAGGTTATGAAGACGTTGCGACAGCTATATTGAAACAGGAGTTTGTGAATTTCAATAGAGATGTGAACTACAAGGCATTGCGTGATCTAAAACTGGCTTACGAGAGGGCTTATAAAGAAAATCTACATTCCGAAGATACAAGAAAATTAGCAGTATCATTGGCTGAACTGCAGGTTTTCTATGAGATGCCGGGACATGAAGCGGCATACAGCTATTTACGTAATAAGGGAATTAATTATAATCAGATTAGAAAACAAGGTGAAAAAGAATTAAGAGCGGGAGAGGATCTTTTAGGGAGCACACTTATTCAGCTCGCTGAATTTATGGAGAATTATGAAAAAGACAAGGCTCGTGCCGTAGTTGAGAGTTTAGTAGAAGGCAGGGGTTATATAGCTGACAGCATAAGGATAGCTCTTAATAGCAACTCATTAGACTTTGCGGGATTAAATAAAGCAGAAGTCATAGAAGATGTTATTGAATTTGAAGGGGCTGTGGCAGAATATTCCGCAGAAACAGAGCTTATCTTTGGTCAGACGCGAATTTTACCTCCTGTCAGGGAACCGGGAGAATTTTTACAGCTTGATTTACTGTTGGAGTTAGAGAAGCAAAGGAATCATGTGTATAGTAATATCTAACCTCTCCGAGAAGTAGTAGCGGTAAGCACCCCTTAAGGGGTGCTTACTTTTAGTCAAGGAAGAAAACGTTTTCCGTTACAAAAAAAATTAAAAAAAAGCTTGCAAATTTTATTCATTGGTGTAATATATATAATATATTATATATAAAATGACTTTACGAGGAGGAGGTGAAAATGAGAGCGGCTGACTATTCAGAGAAAAGGCAATTTAAAAGATTAGACCTGTCTTTTCCTACGACACTCAAGAATTTTACAGGCGACGGGGAACATCGTGAACAAGAAGGTGTTACTCTTAATGTTAGTTATAATGGGGCGTATGTGGCGGATATAGAGATAAAGAATATAAAGGTCCAGGATACATTGAAGATATCTATTTCAGTGCCAAGAGAAGAGACTAGGGATTTCCCTTTTTCTCGCGTTGTAGGCAAGGCAAAAGTGATACGAGTAGATAAAGATGGCGTTGCTCTTGAATTTACAGAAGATGTGAATCGTCTTTTTGTCGCTAATTAATGAGTGCGAATCATCGCGAATCTAACGCAAATATTCGCGAATATCAACGTTAGATCCGCGACTATTTGCACTGCTGAACAAAACGGGATATGAGGGGGAAGGATGAATTGTCTTAAAAGGGAAGTTTATCTTTTTTTTATAGCTTGTTCGTTCGTTGTTTTTTTAAGTGTTTCTTTAGCTGGTTGCTCGTCTCAGGTAAAGGAAGCGGCAAATGATGACAGTCTTACGGTCTGGCATTGGATGAGCGATAGGGAATCCGCATTACTTGAACTCGCCGAAAGATATAAAGACGAAACAGGCACAAACATAAATTTTGAACTTTACGCGCCTTCTGATGCCTACACTCAAAAAATAAGGGCAGCTGCGCAGACCAGTACGCTTCCTGATGTATTCGGACTTCTTGCTGAAAAGAGAGATTTTGCCAGTTTTATAAACGCCGGGCACATCTATAATCTTACAGAACATATGAATACGGATAGCGATTCAGGCGCATGGAAAGACAGGTTTTTTAAAAAGGCCCTGGCTGTTAATGAATTTAAAGAGAATAATAGTTTTAGGGTTGAATCGGGTATATACGGCGTGCCTATCGATGTAATGAATATCCAGATGTTATATAATAAGGATTTGCTGAAGGAAGCTGGTTTGGATCCTGAGAATCCTCCGAGAAACTGGAATGAATTTTTAGAAGCGAACCGTCTTCTTAGAGATAAAGGCATACAGGGTCTTGTGAGCGGATGGGGAGAGATCTGGATGATATATTGTTTAGCGTCGAATTATGCCTTTAATATAATGGGTGAGGATAAGGTGCTGGATACAGTACGGGGGAAAGTGCCTTACACAGATCCTGATTGGGTAAAGGTTTTTGATCTATTCCGCCAAATGAGAGATGAGGGATTACTCGCGAGCGGTATCGTGACAATGGTAAATAAGACCGCAGAGCAGCTTTTCGCTAATAGCAAAGCTGCTTTTGCCTTTAACGGATCCTGGTGCGTGAATGTCTATAATGGCATGAATCCTGATTTAGATTACGGGGCAATGCTGCCTCCTAAGGCTTCGGATAATTATCCGATGATGATCTGGGGAGGGGCTGGTTCCAGTTTTATGGTTAACAAAAAATCCGCTAATACTGAAAAGGCGATTGAATTCCTGAAATGGCTTACAGACAGAGAGCAACAGACTTTTTTATTGCAGAAAACCAAAAACGCCCCTTCCAACAAATACAGCTTAGAGGGCATGCCGGAAATACTTTCTCAGTTTGTGGATGACATGGATAATACGACGCACCCTAATGTATGGGGAATAGAAGAGTTTCCTGTAGTAATAGAGACTTTTAATAAGGGCATACAGTTTATCATAATAGGAGAGAAGACACCTGAAGGACTCGCGCAGGAAGTTCAGGACATTAAAGTCAGAGAGTTAAGAAGGTGGCATGAGAGATGGGGGAAATAAAGTGGACAAGTGCACAAGCCATAAGTGCACAAGTTGTGGCTTGTGGCTTGCAGCTTGTGACTTATGCACTTAAGTTATGAAAACCAAATCTATATTTGAAAATTACTTATTCGTATTACCCGCAGTTCTGATATTTTCTATTTTCTATATCTATCCGTTCTACAAGGTATTTACGCTTTCGTTATGTCAGTGGGACGGGATCTCTAATTTTAATTTTGCCAACAGTTTTGTGGGAATCAGGAATTTCAAGGAACTCTTATTCCAGGATAAGATCTGGTGGCAGTCAATGCGCCAGGCAGGTTATATTACGCTAATAGCTCTTACTTTTCAGAATGCCCTTGCTCTTGCCTTGGCTATGGCGTGCGACCGGGATATAAAAGGCGGACAGATCTACAGGGTTATATTTTATCTGCCTCCTGTGCTTTCCGAGGTAGTCGTGGGGCTGGTGTGGAGATGGATGTATGATGGTAATTACGGGCTTTTGAATTACTGGCTTCAAAACATAGGCTTAGCCCATCTGGCCACAGACTGGCTCTCTAATCCAAAGACAGCGCTTATATGCGTTGCTGTGATCCATTGCTGGAAGGGTTTTGGATGGGGTTTTATTATATTCCTGGCAGGACTTCAGACTATACCGAGGCAGTTATATGAGGCTGCCCGCGTGGATGGCGCGAATTCATGGCAGATGTTCAAAAAAGTTACCATACCTTTGATGGTGCCTGTTTTTATTTTAGTGTCTATACTTACTGTACTCGGTACGATGCAGGTTTTTGTCCTTATACTTTCAATGACAGGAGGCGGTCCGGGATATCATACAGAAGTGCCTGTGACGCGAATACTTGCTTCAATGATAGGCTCTTCGCGATTTGGGTATGCTTGCAGCCAGGGAATTATATTCGGCGCTATACTCATGACTGTCTCGTTTATGCAGATACGATTGTCGAAATACATGAAACAAGCGTAGTTCTCGACTCACTCGCTTTGCTTGTTCACTCGAACAATATTGGATCTCGAGTAGCGTCGAGAAGAAAATGGAATTAGGTTAATATGAAAGAATCTACTAGATATAAAATCGAGCGCATTACAAAAGACTCATTAATACACGTGTTTCTGATCGCTGTGGCTGTGACCTGTATCTTTCCGCTTTTGTGGATGGTGGGCTCCAGCCTTAAGACACAGCAGACCGTGTTTTCAGACATGAGCATTATCCCCAGTCATCCTGTATGGATTAATTTCTACCATGCGTGGATAAAAGGCGGATTCGGCATGTATTTTTTAAACAGCGTTTTTTACACAGTGACGGTTGTTTCCGGCATAGTAATTGTTTCTTCTCTCGCGGCATTCGCGTTTTCACGACTGCAGTTCCCGGGAAAGAATGTGCTTTTTTACATGTTCCTGATCGCTATGATGATACCCCTTCCAGGCAGTTTTGTTCCTTTATATGTATTGATGACAAAATTACACCTTGTAAATACCCGTATAGGTTATGTATTGTGCATGATAAACGTGGGACTTTCTTTTAGTATATACCTATTGAAGACATTTTTTGACAGGATGCCGCCTGCGCTCGAAGATGCGGCCCGTATTGACGGGTGTTCGAAGCTGGGGATATGGTGGAACGTGGCGCTTCCGCTCGCAAAGCCGGCAATAGCGGTAATCGTGATATTTAATTCTTTGAATGTTTGGAATGAATATATATTGGCTACGCTGATTTTTTCCAGCAAAAATCTAATGCCTCTTCAGAGGGGTCTTATGATATTCCAAGGCACGCATATTACGGAGTACCCTCTTTTGATGGCAGGCATGACAATAACTACCCTGCCTATTATTTTAGTTTATCTAGCAATGCAAAAGCATATCATCAAAGGTATTGCTGCGGGAGCGATTGTCGGATAGGATACGCAAATGACAAATAGATTATTAGGAATTATTATTGTACTTGTAGCTTGTGGCTTGTGCGCTAGCGCGCTATACGCTGCAGAAGAAGAAGCGCTGTCTCCCGGAGAATTCATAGTCCGTGCCTGGGAAGCGTGGGGCGCGAAGGATTATGAAAAAACATTTTATTATACAGATAGGTGCATAGAGTTATATTCTGAAGAAGCAATACTGGAACAGGCTTCTTTGCGTGATTTACCGTCTACGGAAACAATAGACCAATATGAAACACTTAATGCCGTAGGGTCGAGTCTTTTTATACAGGGGGAGGCGTTTCTTTCTCAGGGCAAAACAGAAGAAGCAAAGAGTCTATTTGCTGAAGCCATAGAAAAATATGGCTATGCCCAGAACTGGGACCCGCGCGGGTGGTATTGGAGCGTAAAAGAAAAATCTCAGGCAAGCCTTAATAAGCTTGAGGGTAAGACAGAAGAGGTTGTAGAAGAAAAAGAAGAGAAGCCCAGGCCGAAGACGAAGATTACTCTGCATGACCCGGGGAAGGAATTTCCTATTGATTACAAAAAGTATGGTCATTTCAAAGGCGCGGGAAGCGATAAATACAGATATGTCGCAAAGGATCCTGCGGGTTTGGTACTGGCGGCAGGGGAAGGAGTTTATCCTAATACTTCAGGCGTTACCTGGGATCCTCGCTATAGAGAAGTTAAAGGCGAAGGCAGGTTAGAAGGGAATCATTGGGATTTTGTAAATACAGATGATTTAGAGGCTAATTTTTATAAATGGACACAAGCGGCCGAACCTATGGGTGTAAGGCTTTTTTATACCGCGTTAGCTCTTGAGCGTTCAGGCCTTATCAAGCACGCTATAAAAACGTATTATGCGATTGTAGTGCATTTTCCAAGGGCAGTCGGCTGGACATATTTTCATACACCATGGTATATAGGTCAAGTAGCTATTGACAGGATAGATTATTTATCAAGGCATTATCCTGAGCTTAAGATAGATTTGCGCGGGGCAAGGATATTTGTTGAAAATGGTTTTGATAATGACATCTCTAACGATAAGTTTTTTATGAATCCAGGCGAGCTTACCGAGCTGGGTTTTTTTGATAATCTAAAAAAGCGCTTTTTTAAGAATAGGCTGGTAAATACTGGCAGGGTCGTAAAGCAGGTGGGTGACGGGAGAGTGGATCTCGTAAAATATCAGAATGGGCACTGGCAGCTTAGAGTTGAGGGTAAACCTTATATGATAAAAGGAGTTGCCTATGACCCAAATAAGATCGGCCAAAGTCCTGACGAAGGCACTCTTGAGGACTGGATGCAGGCAGATTATAACAATAATGGCAGAATAGACGCGCCTTATGACAGCTGGGTGGATAAAAATTTCAATAATATCCAGGATGATGATGAAGAGACAGTAGGGGATTTTCAATTACTCAAAGAAATGAACGCTAACACTATCCGTATCTATCATCACGCCTCCAATAAAAAGCTTTTGAAAGACCTCTATAATAATTACGGCATAATGTCTATCATGGGAGATTTGTTGGGCGCGTACACTGTGGGTTCCGGCGCAAGCTGGTATGAAGGCACAGACTATGAAAACCCGGAGCACAGGAAAAATATGATGCAGAGTGTAAGACAGATGGTGGAGAAGTTCAAGGGCGAGCCGTACGTTCTTTTTTGGATGCTGGGCAATGAAAATAATTATGGCGTTGCGAATAATGCGAAGAAAAAACCAGCGGCTTACTATGCATTTGTCAATGAAGTCGCTAAGATGATAAAGTCAATAGACAGGGATCATCCTGTAGCTGTTTGCAGCGGCGATTTATTATTTCTGGATAAATTTAGCGAATTTGCTCCGGATGTGGACATATACGGCGCAAATGCATATAGAGGAAAGCATGGTTTTGGCGGCGGGTTTTGGCAGAACGTAGAGGATGTATGCGATAAACCCGTTATAATTACGGAATACGGCTGCCCTAGTTACATGCAGGGAAAGTCAAAAGAATTTGTAGAGGAAAAACAAGCTGAATATCTGGAAGGAAACTGGGAGGATATTCTTTATAATTCAGCAAGACATAGAGGTGTTGGGAATTCTATAGGAGGGATATTGTTCGAGTGGCTGGATGAATGGTGGAAGGCATACGAACCGACATTGCATGATACCAAAAGAAACTGGGCAGGCCCGTTTCCGGACGGATGGAATTACGAGGAGTGGCTAGGAGTGGCTAGCCAGGGAGACGGGAAAAGCAGTCCTTTCTTGAGACAGCTTAAAAAGGCTTATTTTGTCTATCAGGAAATATGGAAAGAGTAGAAAGGAGGTACGTATAGTTATATTAATGACAAATGTCAAATTCCAAATGACAAATGAATGTCAAATTCCAAATGTCAAAAACGAGGGAGGTTACAGTGAAGAAGAGTTTAAGTTTAACATTATTGGTGATAGCGGGATTGATGCTTTTTAGCATAGCTAGTTGCGGCGGTTCGAATGATAGAGAATATGCGCAGCAGGATGAGCAGGCGCAGCAGGATCAATATGCTCAGGCAGATTATTCTTATGATTATGAAGAAGATTTATATGACACCTACGAAGAAGAAAAAACTCCAACAGCATTTAAGCCATTCCCTGTCTATAGCGATGGCAGGTCTCCTGATAATCATTATATTCCCTCAGGCTATATGGGAGATTATTCTGATATAAAGGTTGATGCGGCTTGTTTTGAAAATCCTCATTCAGGAACCACCTCTGTAAAAATAGTTTACAGTAATAACGTAAGTCAGGGCGCGAGATGGGCCGGTGTTTATTGGCAGAATCCTGCTAATAACTGGGGAGACAGGCAGGGTGGCTTTGATCTTACGGGAGCCACAAAACTCAGCTTTTGGGCAAGAGGGGAAAAAGGCGGCGAAAGGATCGAAGAATTCAAGATAGGCGGCATAACAGGCCTTTATCCTGATTCTGATATAGCCGGCATTGGCCCTGTGCTTTTAAATACAGAATGGACAAAATATGAGATTGATCTGAGAGGCAAGGATCTTGGCTATATAAGCGGAGGATTTTGCTGGGCGACAAATCTCGATGTAAATCCAGAAGGAGCTACGTTCTATCTGGATGATATCAGGTACGAATAATATCAGCGTATAGCGTTTGGCGTATAGCGGATAGTAAAAGAAACTTTTTTACTAAACCCTATACGCTAAACGCTATTATTAATTCTATGAAGAAGATCATCATACCTATAATTTACGCAGTGATAGCGGCTTTACTGGCCTTTGTTATTTTTTATAATTTTGGCGGCCTGCAGAAAGTTTATATAAAAAACCTGGGAAGTAACCGCTTTCAATTAATGATCGGGAATAAGCCTTATATAATCAAGGGCATGGTGTATAGCCCTGTGCCTATAGGAAAGAATCATTCTTATGATTTTTGGAGTGCTGCTGAAAAGCCGTATCTTTATGACGGCAGACTCATGAAGGCTATTGGCGTAAATACTATAAGGGTCTACCAGCCCGGCAAATATCCAGAGAAGACAAAAAAAGTCATAAAGGAACTTTATAATAAATTCAAAATTCGCGTAGTTATGGGACACTGGCTTGGCTTTTGGGATAATCCTAATTATGCGGATATTGCTTTTCGTGAAAAAGTAAAAAAAGATGTTCTTGAGATGGTCAGGACTTATAAGGACGAGAAAGGTATCTTGTGCTGGATATTGGGCAACGAAAACAACGTATCTTTTTCTTACGGGCCTCAAGCGCTAAACCTGTGGACCACTGCCGAGATAGAAGCGCTCCAGGACCCTTACTTAAAAAGACAGGCGCGCGCAAAGATCTATTATTCTTTTGTGAATGAAGTAGCCAAAGAAGTCCATAAACTGGACCCTAATCATCCCGTGGTCTTGGCTAATGCAGAGCTTACTGATATAGAAGTAGCCGGCAGCGTTACTCCCGATGTGGATATAATAGGATGTTCTATATATAGAGGAAAGGCATTCGGCAGTTTTTTCAGGCAGGTCGCTATGAAATTTAAGAGACCTGTGTTCATGACAGAATTTGGATGTGATAGGTATAATGCCTTTCTGAATGAAGAGGACGAGGGTATGCAATCGGAGTTTATCGAGGCGGAATGGAAAGAGATAGAAAAGAATACTTTTAATGGAAATGGCGTAGGAAATTGTCTGGGCGGGTTTGTTTTTGAATGGACGGATGAATGGTGGAAATATGACGAAAATAATAGCGCTAGCTGGCGTGTGCATAATACGGAAGCGAGTTGGTCCAATGGCGCTTATTACTTTGACATAAAGGCGCCCCGCAATTTTAACATAAATGAAGAATGGTGGGGCGTGTGCGCCGTGGAAAAACGCGATGGTAAACTTGACGAACGCAAGCCTACTAAGGCATACTTTAAGTTGAAGGAATTATGGCGGTAGAAAAAATGACAAATGTCAAATTTCAAATGACAAATGAATCATTTAATTCCAAATTCCAAATTAAAAGATTTGAGATTTGGGATTTATTTGGATTTTGCCGTCCTTGGCGAGCCTCGCCTTTGGCGTGTCATTTGTCATTTGGAATTAGAATACTCTTAGTTTGTATTATGATATTTTTAAACGTGCCTTGCTATGCCCAGGAAGAGTATGTGGCTGAAAGTTTTGGGCTATATAGCAAAGGCATAGAGTATTATCATGTCGGGAAACTGCATGAGGCAAAGGGTATTTTAGAGAAGGCTGTTACCCTTGATCCAAGGAATGATGAAGCTCAGGGTTATTTGGATCTTGTTATTGCAGAGCTTAATATGCGCGCGGAAGGCAAGTTTGATGTCTACCAGCGCTCATCAGAGTTTGAGCAAGATGATCTATATGCGGAAGCAGAAGCGCCCGAATCTTATTATTATGAACCAGATGATGCGGATATAGGGGATGAGTATGAGTATTATGAGTATGAACCGGATGAGCAGCCTGGATATCCTGAAGATAAAGTAAAGGCCATTAGTGAGGCTCTCAATGAAAATATAGCCCCTTCCAGGATAAGCGGGGGATACAAGATGTCGCTTGGCGCTACAAGCGAGGATATTATTTGGAAAAACGCGAATGGTGACTATAACGAGCGAAACTTCAGGATGACCAATCATGATTTTCCCAAGACAAATACTTTTGACGCCAGGGTGTATGATCGATTTAACGTGGCATTTGATACGAATAACGATGCGGAGGGTTTTAATTTCCATTCAAATATTACTGTTGACCCGTGGAGCTTTGTTGGTAAGACAGATAAATTTACGGTGACAAGAGACGGCGGAGGCGATACAGTTGAAATGGAATTAAAATACTGGTCAGGTACGGGGAGCACCATAAACGAGTCGTTCTATACATTGGATACAGGTTCTTCTGTAGCTACTGGTGAATATAAGGTTACGGATGGCAATATACCTGCCTTGAGCATATCTGATCTCTACGGAAATACTTTTGCTATACCGGAAAAGGACATAGATTTTACATTTCAGCCCGTAAGAGAGCTGTGGTTTGATTATAATAAGGATGACTTTAAGTTAAAGGTATTTGCGTATGGCCTTGAAGATCAGGCATTTTCTTCAGATGATCCCCTGGGGCTCTCAAACCACCATATTTACTGGGAACCCAGCCCATGGCTCGATGAATGGAGATCTGGCCATGTAAATACCGGAACTACGCCTAATGATTTTTGGCAGGGACAGTGGTCAGACGATCTTTCGTTCTTTACAAGAGACAGTGATTTAAAAAGGCTTACAGCATTAAGAGGCATTTCTTTGCAAAGTCCCTTTTTTAATAATACAGATCTTTCGATGACCGTAGCGACCCCTAAAGGGTTGTGGCAGGATTATGGAAGCGTAAATGCTTTGCCTGGAGCGCTAAGGACAAAGACGCAGCTAAATGATGATTTGATGTTAGGTTTTATAGGTACATTCAGAGTAGGCTATAGCGATAGAGATATAGATTCCTACAATCATGTATATGGAATTGACGCAAATTATGATTTTGACCCTACTACTAATGTGGTCGCTGAATTTGCCATGAGTGGAAGTGAATACGACATGACGAATGATACCTATGAAACAGAGAAAAATGGAGTAACTGCTCACCTGGCCATTAAAAAAGAGTCTGTCTTGGGAGACGCGAGACTGGCTTTTACGCATATGGACAAAGGATTTGACTCGGGCCTTGCGAATTATACAGAGACAAGAAAAGATATGTTTTGGGGAAGACACATTCATTTTGAGAAACCGCTTGAATCTTCAGACGAGTTTAGTTATTACGATATGGAACCTTTTAAGATAGGCGATGGCATAGATTCCGGAAGAAAGGCAATAAATTTCAGGCTTGATAAAAAAGATGCCTTTGGCGTAACCATGGATAATCTCATAGACTTCAGGTATGTAAGAGATTCTGATAATAAATATATCGAAGGTGTTTTTAGGGAAGAAAACACGCTAAAGATTACGCCGGAGTGGACCACTAAGTTCTTGATGATATATCATGATCTCCCTGAAACAAAAGCCGGCATAGATCCCATAAATTACGATTCAGATACGGGCGAATTCCTTAAGAACGCGGCTATTGAAGGCGGCAAAGACCCATCTGTATCTACTTATTCTTTGGGCGTGGAATACGCGCCGCATGATTGGATAAGCATATTTGGAATATATGAGAATACGAATGATTACAAGTTTTCTACCGGAGATTATCCAAACGGCCTTTTGAACAGCACATATTTTAATACCTATGCCCTGGAAGGAAATACCTATAGAGAAGAAGTAGCTCAGTTATATTCCCAGGGATTTTTTGACCTGCCGCCGTACGAGCGTTTTCATATCTACCGGGGAGGTATTTCCATTAAGCCTTCGGAAAATATCGGCATAGACTTTGACTACACCAAGAATGATTTTAAATTTTCTCAAAGCATAGACTCTAACATGAATCATTTTGGCACAACATTAAAATATAAATTCAACAATAAGCTTACAGGATTTTTAAAATACGTATATTCTAAGGCCTATAATCTTTATAGATTAAATACAAGCGGAGACCTAAGATACGAAGACCATCACAACGTCTTTATGGAATTTAACTACAGCGTGACAGAGTACGGTCTTTTGACTATACAATTTGGAGAGGGCAGTGCGGTTTCTCCTGTGTGGGGCGCTACTGCGAGTCCTTTCGGAGATTTTTACCCAACGCTCGATACGCAACATATGCTGCGTATTTATTATAACGGGAGATTTTAGTTCGGACATGATCCGCCTAAGGCGGACCAAGCGTTCATTTAAAAAGGGAGGTAGCTTATGCCGATAACAAAGAACAGTGTTTTTACGTCCCATTCTTTATCAGACCACGAAAAAAAGAATTTTTCTATCCTGGAACTTATTCGCAGGAACGGGCCTATTACCAGGGCAGATATCTCAAAGACAACAGATCTTAACATAGTGACGGTATCGAACTATATAAATACTTATATAAGCGGAGGATTGGTTGTTGAAGGCGGCATGGAAGCATCTTCCGGCGGCAGGAAGCCAACACTTGTTAAGCTTAGAGAAAACCATGGCTATGCCATAGGCCTTGATCTTGGCCATGTGGGCGAGGTCGGTTCACACATGACAGGAATAGTGACGGATCTCTCTGGCAGGATAATCGCGAGGGTGGATAAGGCAAGGGAAAAAGACAGCATGGATAAGATCATAGAGAAGTCTATTACTCTTATAACAGAGCTGATGAATAAGAAGGGAGTCAATAAGGATAAGATTAAGGGTGTTGGTATAGCTGTTGGCGGGGTTATAGACGAGAATCTTGGCACGATAAGAGATTCTTCAAAAAATGGCATACGCACAAGCTATGTTTCTATAAAGCGCTTGATTGAGCAGAAGTTTGGCATACCGTCTTTTCTCGGGAACGATGCCACATTTGCCGCATTTGGAGAGAAGATGCACGCTCTTCCCATGGATGTAGAAGATGTGATCTACATGTATTCTGATGTGGGAAGCGGAATTATTATGAAAGGCGGTATCTATTGCGGAGCCAGTGGTTCAGCAGGAGAGATACGCATTAACTATCCCAGAAATGGCGAATACCTAAGGCTTTCAAAGAACCTTTCATTTTTACTGCCGCTTGGTTTGGATCTCGGACTTGTAAGTCAAGCCAAGAAGCTTATCAAGCAAGAAGGCGTTAAGTCCGCTATATCAGGCCCTGCCAATAAAGATCTGGATAAGATAACAGTCGATACTATAATAGACTGCGCAAAATCAGGTGACACGCTTGCAATAGAATTATTAGAGGATGCAGCTGTTAATCTGGGTGTCAGGGTTGCTTATCTTACAAATCTATTTAATCCTGAGATAGTGATAATAGGAGGAGGCGTTGAGCGTTCAGGCAGCCTTTTCTTAGAGCCTTTACGAAGGACTGTTAGAAAGTGGGCCTTTGAAGAGCCTGCAAACATAGTAAAGATAATACCCGCGCATCTTGGCAGGGACTCTGTAGCATTAGGCGCTGCCAGTGTAGTTATGAAGGACGTATTTGTAAAGGCCTGATACACAGATGATCGCAGATTGTAAACTTTTATTGCGACACTTTACAGATGATCACAGATGATGTTATCTGTGATCATCTTGTATCTTTAATCTGTGTTCATCTGTACATAATAACCATATCAGTACCGTATCACCTGAGCTTCTATTGACAAAATAATAATCGTATGATATACTTCTTCCTTACAAGGAGAAGTATATGCGCGCTAAGCGTATCATTACATTATATCTTTTTGTTTTTATAGCAGTTACACTGTTTTATCCTACCGTATCATCTGCCTATATACAGGCAAGTGAATCCATTACTCAATATATAATAGATCTATCCGATGATATCCAGCGTTCTATTCATGAGCCAGAGGAATCTTTGTTGCGTGATTCCAAGGGAGAGCTGAGGCTAAAACTTCTCCTTTCTCCATGGGGAGAGCTGGAGGATGTCTATGTAGCAGAGTCATCAGGCAGCGCGCAACTCGATGACATTTGTCTAAAGGCCGTGTGGGCATACAACAGGTTTCAGCCATTTCCAGAAGAGCTTGGAGATGAAGACCGCTGGGTAGACGTACCTATAATATTCAAGGCTTTGGTGGAGGCGAAGGTGGAGGCGAAACCTCCGCCAGATAGCGTGTCTGGACAGGTAATAAATGTGGCTGGATTAAATGAGGCAGTGGATATTGCATTAGAGAATCATATGGCTGCGAATATAGCAAAAGAAGAAATAAGCCTTTCAAGGCTCAAGGTAAGAGAGGCTCGCAGGGCGCTTTATCCGGCAGCAAGTTTAAATTACATGGAGACAACAGGAATGACCACTGAAACCACCCAGGACTTTACAGATAAAGAATATAAAGTCAAGTTTGAATACCCGCTCTATTATGGATGGAGGCTCAGGTATGCGGTGAGCCAAGCCATTAGCAACATGAATGCTTCCAGATATAACCTGAATAATGTCCAGCAGGATCTAAAGCTTGAAGTGGAGAGCGCTTTTTATTCATATCTTGCAGCTAAGTCTAGTTTAAAGCTACAGGAGGCCCTTTCAAAAGAAGTAAATGATATTTTTGTTATAGCAAAGAAGAGATTTGATCTGGGGCTAACTACTAAGTCAGAATTTTTACAAACAGAATCCCAACAGAAACAAGTTAGTTACCAGGTTGCTTCAAGTGAAGGTGATGTGGCTATGGCAGCGCTTACGCTTATGCAGGCAATGAACGTTGAAGATATAGATGATTTGGCAGGCGTGGGAGATGAGTGGACATCAGTGCTTAAAGCAGGTCCGATTGATATAGATGTTAGCTTGGACGAATGCATGGACCTGGCATTTCGCCACAGGCCGGACTTGAAGTCTAAGGAATATATGGTAGCTTTTAATGATTACGAGCGTAAGATCGCAAAAAGCAAAGATCAGCTGAAAGTAGATCTTACAGGAACGTATGGCAAATCCGGCGGGGCGTATGAGTCCGAGGCTTTAAATATGGCAAATGATTGGTATTTGGGTTTTAAGGTTTCAAAACCCCTTGGCGGCAATACATTATCCGCTTCTTATACCAAAGAAGAGACCAGTGAAAAACACGGCCAGAGTTCACGCACTGAATCCGTTGGAAAATCTATGGAATTAGGCATACTTGATAATATGCAGAGTTTTTCTGAAAAGAAGGCGGCTGAGATAGCCCTGAAGAAAGCCAGAAACGAGTTCCAACAGGTAAAAGACGCTATCTTAAAAGAAGTAAAAGAGTCATATTTAAATTATAAAAAAGGCGCTATTCAGGTCAGCACGAACCTTAACAAGACCAGACATAAAGAGGAAGAACTTAAGATTGCAAAGGCGCGGTCAGAACTGAATGAGATACCTCTTTCGGAACTCATACGCGCGCATATAGGCCTGACAGACGAGAAGTCATTTTATATAGATGCGCTTGGAAGCATGTATCAATCGCTGGCAAAATTAAATAAGGCCACTGGTTATGCCTTGTTTCTGGATAGCGAAAGTTTCGAGTTGGCGAATTTGAAGTAACAGGCATGAGGATGGCATGAAGCAGAAGCATAAAAAAATATTGATAGGGTTTATAGTTTTATGGGCAGTGATTTTTGCGGTCTTGTGGGGAGTTACGCTGTTTAAGAAGGCTCCCGGTAAGAAGATAGACTTTATGGCCATGCTTTCAGGGGATAAGGGACAATCTTTAACTCCTCTCGAAACAAGCGGGATGGAAGGTAAGGGCGCGGAGCTTGACCCTGGCGCGGAACAAGAGGCATTGCCTGTGCGATGCTACAAGGTGTCCCTGACAGACTTCAAAGATGATTTGTCTGTAATGGGCACAGTAAAAGGCTCCCTGGAGATAACTCTTAAATTTGAAGTGAATGGTGTAATAGACGCCATTAATTTCAGAGAAGGAGATCTTGTTTACAAAAAAGATTTAATAGCCACGCTGGATAAAAAGGACGCGCAGTTGAAGGTGGATTATTCTAAAAGTAAATTGGAATCTGCCAAGGTGCAGTCCCAGGCCGCGCAAAAAAAATTAGAGATACATAAGAATCTTTATGACATAGGCGGGATTATAAAAGCAAAATTAGAAGAGGTGGAGCTGGAAGCGAAAAGCGCTGAACTACAGGTTGTCTCTGCCGAAGTAGAGCTTAAATCAGCAGAAGCGGAATTTGAAAAGACAAATCTCTATGCTTTGCGCGAGGGCGTTGTAGGTTCCAGGGATGCTGAAGAGGGGGAGTTTGTGACCCCCAATGATAAAGTTGCCACATTATACGATACCATGAAGGTCTTTGTGGAGTTGGGCATAGTAGAAAAGGATATAGAAAAGATCGCGCTTGATCAGGACGCGACAATTACAGTGGACGCATATCAGGGCATGAGCTTTACAGGCAAGGTGGACAATATATTTCCTATTATTGAGGGAAAGTCCAGGACACTTACCTTGAGGGTGGGGATAGATAATGAGGATGCGATGCTTTTGCCAGGTATGTTTGCCAGGGCCCTTATTACAGTCGCTGAATTCGAGAACGCGGTAGTGGTGCCAAGCATGAGCCTGAATAAATCAGACGAAGGAGATTATACGCTTTTTACAGTTGACGGAGATACAGTAACCTCAAAGTCTGTAGAAGTAGCCTATATTACCACTGATTACAGCGTGATCAACTCAGGGCTCAATGTGGGAGAATTGGTAGTGGTTGATACACCGCAGGAACTCAAAGACGGCATGAGTGTCAATGTCATAGAGGTTCAGGAGAGTGGTGCTGAGGAAGAATGAATCTGCCAGAATTTTCAGTAAACAGGCCTGTAACAACGTCCATGTTTTTTATAGGCGTGTTGATGTTGGGCCTTATATCTTTGACGCGTCTTCCCCGGGAACTTTTTCCTTCCATCACTTATCCGGAACTCACCATAGTTACGACATATGAAAATGCCGCTCCGGAAGAAGTAGAAACCCTTATAACAAAAATCATAGAAGAGACAGTCGGTACGGTGAGTAACCTGAAGCGCATAAGCTCCATCTCCAAGGAAGGCGTTTCAATCGTTACAGCTGAATTCGGATGGGGCGCCAATATGGACTTTGCCTCTCTTGGCGTGCGCGAGAAAATAGATCTTGTAAAAGAACGCCTGCCTCTTGGATCCGCGGATCCTATCGTAATGAAATTCAATCCCTTCGAGCTTCCTGTTATTACGCTTAGTGTTACAGGAGACAAACCTTCCGCAGAGCTTCTCAGACTTTCAAGGAAATTCATAGAGGATGAGTTGGAAAAGGTCGAAGGCGTAGCGTCTTCTAATCTAAGCGGCGGCCTGGAGAGGGAAATACTTGTCTCGATAGATGAGGGCAGGCTGCGCGCCTCGAATGTTTCCATAACAAAGGTGGTTGACGGGTTAAAGTCATCAAATCTTAATTATCCAGCCGGGACAATAGAAGAACATTTTTACGAATACCTCATAAGAACCATGGGTGAATTTAAATTGGTGTCGGAGATAAAACAAACTATTGTGGGAAAGGATAGGATGGAGGATGAGCCTCAATTAGTTCAGGGAGTGCCTCAGCCTGACTCAAAAAAGCCAAACAGGCTTGTACGCTTAAAGGATATTGCCGAGATAAAGGATACATTTCAGGAGAGGACGAGTATTTCTCGTTATAACGGAGAGGAGAATATCTCTATATCAGTGCAGAAACAGGCAGGCGTTAATACCATACGAGTCGCGCAGAAAGTAAGGGATAGACTGGCACAGATAGAGCGGGATTTACCGTCAGGCCTGGATGTAAAGATTATTTATGACCAGTCTATATTCATAAAACAATCGATACGCGGAGTCATGGACGCGGCTATGCAGGGAGGTATGCTCGCGTTCCTGGTGCTTTTTTGTATTTTTGAGAAACATAAAGGCTTCTTTAATAGTAGCGGGATCTATGCCTATCTCTATTATGGTGGCATTTAGCCTTATGTATTTTAATGGAATTACTCTGAATATGCTTTCTCTGGGAGGACTTGCTCTTGGTATTGGTATGCTGGTAGATAATGCCATAGTAGTTATCGAAAATATTTACAACCACTTACAACAGAAAAGGGACATAAAAGAGGCGAGCAAGATAGGCGCCAGTGAAGTCTCAGGCGCTATATTTTCTTCGACGCTTACGACCGTAGCGGTATTTTTGCCTATGGTCTTTGTGGTAGGCGTGGCAGGACAGCTCTTTAAAGAACTGGCTTTTACCGTGACATTTTCGCTGGTGGCGTCGCTG
>JBHPHU010000016.1:0-28414 GCA_042571405.1 Candidatus Omnitrophota bacterium
GCCCAGGCTTAAAAGATCTTTTATTATCATTTCTCCGGTTTTGACGCTCTTTGTGACCTTAAAGCTTCTTATGGCCTTTATGGCGTCTTTTATCCTGGTCTTTGGGATAGGTTTATCAGTTCTCACGGGAAGAAGTTTAAGGGAGAATCCCTGCGTCAGCAGAGTGGATGTCAATATCCTTTGAGGATTTTCTATTTCGGATATGGCGTATTTTTCTCCTTTGGGGCACTCACCTCCAGAGACACTGATTACTTTGCAGTTTTCAATATCTACTGATAAGGTACAGCTTTTAGGGCATTCTATGCATGTAAGGTTTTTGTTCATTTCAAACCCCTTAAATATTCCGCGGCTTGATGACCAGCCAGCTCACTGTCTTTTGAAACAGAATCAGCCAGGTCGTATACCTTGAAGGCATTTCCGCATGCAAATAGTCCTGGGATAGAGGTCTTGTTTGTTTCATCAGATACAGGGCAATTTGTTTTTTTATCTATCATGACGCCGGCCATTTCTATTAGTTCGTTCTCAGGTATAAGGCCTACGGATACAAGAACTGTATCGCATTTTATTTCGAATTCAGAGCCCTTTATCTCATTCATTCCCTCATCCACCTTTACGACCCTTACTTTTTCAACCCTATTCTTGCCGAAGATTTTCGAGATCTTATGATTAAAATAAAGCGGTATATTAAAATCCGTGACGCATTGCACGACATTACGGACCAGGCCGCTTGTTTTATTCTCTATTTCAATGACAGCCTTGACCTTTGCTCCTTCCAATGTAAAGCGCCTTGCCATTATGAGTCCTATATCGCCTGAGCCTACTACCACTACCTCTTCCCCAGGTAAAAGCCCTTCGATGTTTATCAGTTTTTGCGCCAGGCCTGCTGAAAATATCCCGGAAGGACGCGTCCCTGCTATATGCGTCATCTCCCTTGTCTTTTCGCGGCATCCAGTGGCCATTATGAGAGATTTTGCTTTTACTGTTTCCATGAGTCCGGGCTTAAAAAATGTGAGCTGTTTATCTTCTGTAAGATGAGCTACAAAACTTTTAAGGCTTATCTCTATTTCAGGTATACTGGTTAATTTTTTAATGAACCTATCTGCGTATTCAGGGCCTGTCAGGATCTCTTTGAAATAATCCAGGCCAAAGCCTGTGTGAATGCATTGATTTAATATGCCTCCGAGGTACTGGTCGCGCTCAAGAATAAGAATATCCTTTACGCCGTTCTCATGCGCGGATAATGCCGCTGCCATACCTGCTGGTCCTGCGCCGACTATAACAAGATCCCGCTCAACCATTATACCTGTCTCTCTTCACTATTTCTGAACCCTTGCCTCTTTTAGTTATTTTAGTCAAAGGCGTATTTGTCTTCTCTGAAAGTATCTTCATGACGCGGGTCGCGCAGAAACTACCGTGGCATCTTCCTGCCTGGGCGCGCGTGCGAAACTTTATACCGTCAAGCGTGTTTGCGCCACGATCTATGGCGTCTTTTACTTCCTTAGCCGATACATGTTCGCATCTACAGACGATATCTCCGTATCCGGCATTCTTCTTTACAAGTTGTCTGATTTTCTCCGGAGACATGGCAGATAAATGTACGGTTTTTTTTCTGTGCTTGTGAAAGATAAGTTTTTTCTTCATTGGCAGGCCGTTTTTTCTGAGAATGTCGCATACCATAAGCGCTATCGAAGGGGCAGCTGTAAGGCCGGGTGACTGGATCCCTGCTACATTGATGAAACCAGGGACCTTATCCTCGTGCCGTATAATAAAATCATTGCCTGATACAGGTCTGAGACCCGCGAAATAGGCGATTACATCAGACGCGTCTATGGATGGGACGAGTCTCCTTGCCTGGTCAAGGACTTTTCTTAAGCCTTCATCTGTGGTCGAGAGATCTTCTTTGTCTTCTATATCCTCGGCTGTAGGACCTATCATGGGATTGCCGTCGGAAGTTTTTATTACAAGCACTCCTTTGGATGTCTTTGCGGGAAGAGGAAAGATAATGTGATTTGTAAGATATTCTTTTTTCTTGTCCAGTAAAAACTCCTGCCCTTTTCTGGGCGTTATTTTAAAATCATCCACGCCTACCATTCTTGATACCTTATCTGTGTACAATCCTGCCGCGTTGATAAGGAATCTTGCCCTAAAGATGCCCTTGGAAGTAGCTGCTTCAAAATATTTTTTTACCACAATGGAAGTTACTTGAGCTTCTGTAAAAAGCTCAACGCCGTTTCTTATGGCGTTTTCGCTAAGATCATATACGAATCTGTAAGGGCTGATGATCCCTGCGGTAGGCGCGTAAAGAGCTGACAAGGCGTCTTTACTCAAGTTTGGCTCTTTTTTTCCGAGCCATTTTCTATCGACTATTTCCAGCCGCGGTACACCCAGGAGCTCAGCCTCTTTTTTAAGCTCATAGAGCCGGGTTGTTTCTTCTTCAGAAAAGGCTACTATAATCTCCCCCACTTCCTTGAAACCAACCCCTAGCTCTTTCGATATCTTTCTTATAAGGCTATTGCCTTGGACGCATAGCTTGCCCTTTAAGGAATTTGCGGGGTTCTGCGTGCCGGGATGTATAATACCGCTATTTGATTTAGATACACCAAAAGCAAGCTCTGATTCTTTCTCAAGCAAGGCTACTTTTAGCTTATACCGCGAAAGTTCGCGGCTGATCGCCGCACCTACTACACCTGAACCTATTATTGCAACATCATATATTTTCATGTTTAAGAAATAGTCCTCTTAACTGCTGAAAGCCAACCCTCGTAGAGTTTTTTTGCTTTTTCTTTTTTCATTTTCGGCTTAAAGACTTTGCCTATTGCCCAGCACTTTTTAATGTCGTCCGTATTTTGCCAGTATCCTACAGCCAGGCCGGCTAGATACGCGGCGCCCAGAGAAGTTGTTTCTATTGTCTTAGGCCTTACCACCTCTATTCCCAGAATATCTGCCTGGAACTGGCACAGAAAATCATTGATAGCCGCGCCTCCGTCGACTTTAAGGCTTTTGATCTTTACTCCTGAATCATTCTGCATGGCTAAAAGCACATCTTTTGTCTGGTAGCACATTGCCTCAAGCGCGGCCCTTATAATATGACTTGCGGTAGTCCCTCGCGTAATTCCATAGATCGCGCCGCGCGCGTTTTGATCCCAGTAAGGCGCGCCTAAACCTACAAGAGCAGGCACAAAATATACACCCTGGGTATCCTTGATAGACTTTGCTATTTTTTCTGACTCACTAGCGCTTACCAAGAGCTTCAGACCATCCCTTAGCCACTGCATGGCCGCGCCTGTTATGAATATTGCCCCTTCAAGGACATATGTGGCATCTTTTTTTGGCTCCGCACCCCAAAGTGACTATAAGGCCATGCTTTGATACAGGTCGTGACTTGCCGGTATTCAGAAGAATAAAGCTCCCTGTTCCGTATGTATTTTTGATCGTACCTTTCTCAAAGCATGCCTCGGCGAATAATGCTGACTGCTGGTCGCCAGCAATGCCGGATATAGGTATGCCTGCGGGAAGAGAGCCTATTTTAATGCTTTTGCCGAAGATACCGGAAGAAGGGTTTACTTTTGGGAGCATGGAATCAGGGATGCTGAATTTTTTAAGGATACTCTTATCCCATTTTAGCTTATCGATATTAAAAAGCATGGTGCGAGAGGCATTTGTATAGTCGGTGGCATGGACTTTTCCGCCCGTAAGCTTCCAGAGGATCCAGGAATCAGTTGTCCCGAATAAAAGCCTGCCTTTTTTTGCTTTTTGTAAAGCGCCGGGGGTGTTTTTCAATAGCCACTCTATCTTAGTAGCTGAGAAATACGCGTCTATGGGCAGGCCTGTTCTTTTTCTGAAAAATTCTACCGCGCCTTTTTTTCTTTTCAATCTATCGCATCGATCAGCAGTTCTCCTGCATTGCCACACAATAGCCCTGTAAACAGGTTTTCCCGTGATCTTGTCCCAGACAACAGTGGTTTCTCTCTGATTTGTGATGCCGATCGCGGCGATAGAATGTCCCGGCGTTTTCCTGATGACCGACTGTATTGAATGTTTCACGCTTTGCCATATCTCTTCAGGGTCGTGCTCTACCCAGCCCGGCTTCGGGAAATACTGAGGGAACTCTTCGTAGGAATTCGCAACCTTGCCCCCTTTTTTGTCATACATAATAGCTCTGGTACCAGTGGTGCCCTGATCTATGGATAAAATATATTTCATCCCTTGACTCCTTTCGTTCTCTCGGGATGACCCTGAGTCATAGTCTCTCCTCTAACCACTTTAACGTATCTTTAAATACTTCTTCGCGGCCTATATCTATCGAAAGCGCGTGATACATCTCGGGATACACTATTATTGTCTTATCCTTCGCGCTCAGGCCCTTAAAGAACTCCTTTGTTTTCTTCGCATCCACCAATATATCGTCCCCTGACACTAAAAACAACAAAGGAGACGCGATGCTGTCTTTTAACCTGTGCGCTTCCACCTGGGCGCACGCCAGTTTTACCAAGAGATTCGATGTTACCAATCTGTGCTCGCTGGGATTTGAATCCATGATCTTTTTATATTCAACATCCCGCGTGCACATGGAAGAATCCAGCTTGACCTTGTACTGCTTCTTCGGCCGGATCAGATAATTAAGGAAAATATCCGCATACCCCAGCACGTTAAATCTTATCTTGCCTTTTATAGCCGGGGAAATACACACTACTCCGTCAAAAAGGCCTGGCCTCTTACCTGCCATCAGAAAAACAATGAGCCCGCCCATACTCTCGCCTATAATAAATATTTTTTTATTTGGATTTTCCCGCGCGATTATATTGCGAAGGGTCTGTATGTCGTCAAGATAGGTATCCAGCGAATCTATATATCCTTTTAAGCCCTGCGTCTTGCCAAACCCTTTAAGCTCGATCGCATAAGAAGAAATATTGCGCATGAGGAAAAAATCAGCCAGGAACTTCCATCTTTCGCTATGCGCGCCAAGGCCGTGAACAAGTAACAGAATTGCCCTGGGATCATGAGTTTTCCATTCGCTATAGAGAATCCCTTCCTGATCTTTCATCTTATTAAATTGTAGCACAAGTCAAAACTTATTCAATGGGGATTTTGCGTAGGCTTTTCTTTTCGGACCGCATTTTTTTATACCTGAGCATTTTCTCTTTGGCTCTTTTGGAGCGCTTTCGCTTCTGGCGTCTTATCTTCTCTATTTTTTTCCGGTGTTCCGCTTTTTTGCCAAGTACAAGCGCTTCGATCTTATTAACCAGTGTTCTTCTGGCCAGAAAACGATTTAAACCTTGAGAGCGTTCTTTTTGGCACTTGACCTCAATACCAGTAGGTTTGTGCTTGAGATAAACACACGTGGAGGACTTATTGACCTTTTGCCCGCCCTTCTTACTCGAGCGTATGAATTTTTCCTCCAGGTCTGCTTCTTTTATTCCCAAAGAATCCATCTTTGTCCTTAATGAGGACTCTTTGCCTCTACTTACGCTGAATATCATTTGATGGGAATTTTCGCTGGTCATTTTTGCTCCAATATTTTTTTATTCCAGGCCATTTGAAGATACGAAACCTGTGAATTTATGGAATTTTGTGGAATCAAGCACTACCTTGCCGATGCGCGGCGGGCCGTTCTTTTCATCAAAGCGGGAAGATCGAATCAAGAATCTCTCTTGATATCCGCGTTTCCGGACAAGATGCGCTCCGATATCATACAGGCTGTATTCTTGTGGTCCGCCACAATGAAAGACACCCCTTCCTCTCTTATCAAAAAAATGCATAGTCGCCTTAGCCACATCTTCGGTTGTGATCAACGATCTTATTTCATCATGGAAAAGCGTCATTTTTAGATTTTTGCTGAGCCTTTTTGCGATAAAATCTATAGCCCCTTTTGTTCCTGTGATCGAGGGCCCTATCGGCAGCCCAAGACGTATTATTCCACCCATCTTGTGTTGCAGTATTTCGTTTTCTGCCTCTACAAAGGTTTTTCCTACTACGCTGACAGGGTCGCATAGAGATGACTCCGAATAACCGCTATCAGCGGGGTCATTTCCTGAAAAGACCAGATCTGTGCTGATGTATAGCAAATAACTGTTTTTTGACAGGCTGACTATGTTGCGGGTGCCCAGGACATTCACTTGATAGGTGAAATCAGGAGCGGCTTCGCACCTGTCGAGATCGCAGACCCCTGCCGCGTGCACGACTGCTTTGGGGTTGACCCTGTCAAAGATCTTCCTCATTTTGGAAAAATTATCCATTGTGCAAAAAAATACTTTTTTGTCATTTTTGAAACAAGTGGACTTAATGCCAGGGGCGACACCATATACGCGCTCTCCGTATTTTTCTCTAAACGCGGAAAAGATGGGCCATCCGTGAATGGATGTTATACCTGTTATGAGGATGTTATCGGATTTTTGCATATATATGGTATTCCAGGAGCCGGCATTCTATCCTGGCGTTAAAAAAAATAAGCCTGCGACTAGTTCTTAATCCTACTTTTTTTGCCAGGGCCATATTTCCGGTAAAGACGTATCCAGTAAATCCAGCGCATTTATTCTTAAAAAAATCTCCTATGTCTTTATAAGTTCCCTCAAGCTCATGTTGTTTTCCCAGCCTATGGCCATATCCCGGGTTAAGAATAATCACCCCTTTCTCTTTAGGAATCGGAGTATCATTAAAATCACAGACATGAAATTCTATTGCTTTATCGACACCTGCAAGTTGAGCGTTTTTCTTTGCGGACTCGATCGCCTTTTCATCAATGTCAGTTGCGATGATCCTAAAAGCCGGTTCTTTCTTTGACTGGGCGCTCAGTTTTTTATGTAAAACGTTCCACGCCTCTCTATCGAATCCTACCATATGGTTCAATCCAAAATTGCTTCGCAAGAGACCAGGCGCGCGGTTCAAGGCTATGAGCGCCGCTTCTATCGCAAGCGTACCGCTTCCGCACATGGGATTTACCAAGGATTGTGAGCCGTCAAAACCTGCGGCGCGCAGCAAAGCAGCTGCCAGGGTTTCCTGCAGCGGGGCTGTATGGGGAATTTTTCGATAGCCTCGGTCTGAAAGTTTCTTTCCTGAAGCATTGAGATATATCCAGCATCTGTCATTGCTCCAGTAAAAGTTGATCACCACATTATCTCTGTCCGGTCCGGAATTCGGCCGACTGCCGCATTTTTCAGATACCCGGTCAACGATCGCGTCTTTCACCTTCTGACTCGCAAAAACTGAATTATTGATGGCAGGGGTGTTTACGCTGGAGACAACGCTTATATATTCCGAGGACGCAATATAGTCCTCCCACGGAAATGATACGACCTCCCTGTACAGTTCATCGGGGTCTTTACAGGAAAATTGCTTGAGCAAGCAAAGCACATTAACACCGATGCGTAACGCAAGATTAAGTCTCATAGCGTCATGCAACGACGCGGCTATTTCTACTGTGGTATCAGAAGTAGATCTCACCGCATAACCCAGCTGTTCTATTTCCTGGCGTAAATAGTCAGTCACTCCCCGAGCACATGTAATCACTAATATCTCATTTTTGCGCATATCCATAATACACTTATCCTTATCAGAATGGCAAATCTCCGGCAGGACTCGAACTTATCTCGATGGAGTAATCGTGATGACTTTTCCCCGACTAATCATATCTTCCGCTTTAGCCTTGACCCATCGTTTTAACAAATTTCGCGTTAATGGGATCAATCCCATGAAACCTATTATATCAGTCAATAAGCCAGGAGTTAAAAGCAAGATGCCGCTGCATAAAATTAAGACTCCATCAAATAGCTTGTCAGTCGGCATTATTCCCTGGTTTATGTCCTCCTGTATTCTGCGTAGAGCAATAAGACCCTGAATTTTTGCCAAATAGGCGCCGGCTATGCCTGTAAGCAGCACGATTCCGATTACATAAGCCACTCCAATATGCTGGCCGATCTTTATTAAAACTGTTAACTCAATGAGTGGAACCAGAGTGAATAGTAAGATCAAATACCCTAACATATAATCAGTTTCGGCTGGTTATTTCAATAAGATGGAACCCGAATTGTGTTTGAACAGGACCATGGACTTTGTTTACTTCTTCGTTGAATACAACCTGATCAAATTCTTTTACCATCTGGCCAGGAGAAAAGCTTCCCAGGTCTCCCCCTTGTTTTCCCGAAGGACATTTAGAAAATTTTTTGGCTAATTCACAAAAATCAGCTCCGCTTTCAATTTGTTTTTTGATATTCTCCGCTTCTCCCTGCGTCTCAACCAAAATATGCCGTGCAGTTGCCGCGCTCATTAGAGCCTCCTTTGCTAGACTTTTAAAGTAATAGAAATCTTTGTGCCTTTGCCTTTTTTACTGGCTACTGATATGAGCCCTTTGTGCATGCCTATAATATTTCTTGTAACAGACAAGCCCAAACCAGTCCCCCTGCCAGGACCTTTTGTTGTAAAGAATGGTTCAAAAATTTTCTTTAGAGCCTCCTCTTTAATGCCGCATCCGGTATCTTCCACCTCTACTATCATAACCTTCTCGTTGGGTCTAAAAAATTCGCTTCTTGCGAACGTAAACCTCTCAATGTAAGCCCTTATAAAAAGTTTACCTCCTTGTGGCATGGCATGGAGTGAATTCAAAAATAAATTAATAAAAACCTGCTCCATTTTTTGGCTATCAACCGGCGCTTTAGGCAAATCTTCTTTTATGTCCTTTATCACGCTTATATTTGTTAGTTTAAATTTATGCATTACTAAATGCAAGGAAGAATCTATTATCTTTGCTATATCAGAAGGCTCTATGCGCAACTTAGCTGCCCTGCTGAAATCAACCAAGTCGCATATTATTCTATCGGCTCTTTTAATATTGTTCTTTGCTATTGTCAAAACATCGACCATGTTTTCATCTTTTTGTTGGATATTAGCATCTAAATAGTTAATGCTCTGCAACACTATACCTAATGGGTTTTTTACTTCATGGGCGACTCCGCTTGCAAGTTGACCTACGGCATTTAGTTTTTCAACCTGTATAAGCTGTTCCTGAGTTTTCTTGAGGCTGCTATAAGCTTTTTGCAAGCTTTCTTCCACCTTTACCCGCTCATCAATTTCTTTATTTAATTCATCACGCGAAGCAGTGACTTTTTTCAAATCCTGTGTCATAATATCAAATGAGCGTGACAAGTCCCCTATTTCATCCAATGATGTAGACCCTACTTTATAGTCTAAATTACCGGCGCCTACTATTTTTACTCCTTTCTTAAGCATTACTATCGGATCAACTATCAATTTTGAAAAAATTAACGACAGCAGGACGCTAATTACCAATAGCGATACTCCTAAAAACACAAATTGTTTAATTATCTCAGCAACAAGCGCTTTTCCTTCTGTAACGTTAGCGCGTATCTTGTCACTGGTTTTTAGCAGCAATTCGTGAAACTTATCTTTCATGGCGTTTATTTTTTTATATGTCAAAGCTGTCTTCTTGTTGATTTCATAGACATTCTCTCCCGAAAAACCCTTTACGTTTACAAGAAATTGAACATTAGACTGCAATTCAAGCATTGATTTTTCAATATAAATTAAGTTGCTTAGTAAGTCTACTTCAGCTATACTTTTTAATTTTTTAAGTATACGCTGCATTTTTTCCAAATCGTCATTGCTTTTTTCCTGATATTCTATAGATCGTATTACAAAAAACTCATCTACGTGTATTGCGAGATCTTCCAGGGAAACAGCAAGTTCGTGCAGAAGACTTATTTGATTGCTATAGGGGATTATCTCTTCAGAAAGGGCTCTTACCTTGTCAACCTGACGATAAATTATCAGCGTTACGATCGAATAGAGAAAGACGATGACAAGGAAACCAAGAAAAATATTCTTGCCTATAGAAGGGGTCAAGCTGTTTCTTATCGCGTTTTTAATTTTAATGATTTATTATCCTTATTCAGTTATAAGCTCAGCGTTTCTCATTAAAGCCGGCTTAAATATTATGTGTAATTTTTCAGCTATTTTCATGTTTAGGTACAATTTACCTCTTTTGTTTTTAACAACAGGGATGTCAGATGGGGCAACGCCATCAAGAATCTTTAAAGCTGTTTCTGCTGACCACTCACCTTGTTCCTCTGGCACTTTGAGCAACGTCATGAGCGACATGTTTACAACTGTTACTCCCGTAGCTGTTGTGGGGATTTTTGTATTTTCCTGCATGAATTTTATAGCTTCTTCTTCCTGCCAATCCGCTATTCCCACATAATTCCCTATTATCATAATATCAACTTTTTCTTGTGTTTCAAGAAATGCTTGTTTCCATTCTTCATAGCTTGATACATAGCGCTCAACAAGGTTTGGAAAAAAAAGTTTTTTTAGCCACTGTCCATTTTTTTGTTCGCTCAAATCCCTTCTCGCAAAATAAGCGACCCTTTTGCCTCTTGTATACTCTTGCAAGATACCCATAGATTGGTCTATAAGATCGACCTCTACCATTCCCGTAACATTTTTACAAGGAAACCCATAGATAGAAGCGTCCCAATTTAAACCACAAAAGACAAATGGTAAATCCTTGTCTTTATAATAAGGTTCGATCAAGTATTTTGAAGCATTGTCATCAGATGCTATCACAACATCAGGCTTAAATTCTTCTATTAATGCCTTTGCTTCAAGGGCTGCCTGTTTTTTAAACCTTTCGTCAGAATTCCTTTTAGTGTCCATCCTATAGATTTTTAGTTCAACTGGTGCATCTTTAAGCGTATTTACGATACCTTTTTCAATTCCGTCATTCCATTCATAACCTTTATGGTAAGAATCCACAAAAAGAACTTTTTTCTTTGCTTCTTCTACTATTTCAGCATACTTAAGTATTTCAGGAGCAAAAACAACCCCTAGTTTCTCCGCGATTTGTAAATTAACGTACAATTTGCCGCGCTTATTCTTAGCTAGAGGGATATCCGAAGGTTTTGCCCCATCTAGAATCTGCAATGTTGCATTAGCTGCCCATTCCCCCTGTTCCTCGGCAATCCTTCCAAAGGTAACCAGTACATAAGGCGCTATATGTTCAAGAGTGCTGCCCGTGGGAATCTTAGTATTCTTTTCCACAAACTCTTCTGCTTCGTCTTTGTCCCAATGCTCAACGCCCGCATTATTATAAACAATAAGTATATCGACCTGATTCTGAATCTCAAGAAACGCTTGTTTCCATTCGTCAAAACTGGAAACGTACCGTTCCGTAAACTGTATATTGTATATCTTCGCATAGTTTTCAACCTCTTTTTTTGCGCTAAGCACGTCTCCGGCAATATAACCTATCCTATTACCCGAAGCATGTTTTTTTAATGTATCGATAAGTGGCTCTATTAAAGCAACTTCTATCATCCCAGTAGTATTGGTATAGGGCGCGCCATATCCGGAAGCATCCCAGTTAAGGCCACAGAATACAACAGGTATTTCCGCGTCTTTAAAATAAGGCATGATCACATACTTAAAGGCATTATCATCAGCTGTTATTATAACTTCCGGTTTAAAATCCTCTATTGCCTCTTTTGCTTTTAATCCGGCCTCCTTTTTGAATTCTTCACTTGTGTTTCGTTTCGTATCCATGTCTACTGTTTTTAGATTTATTTTTTTACCGTCTAATATACTGTGTATTCCTTTTGTTATCCCATCGCTCCACTCATATCCCGTATGATATGAATTTATATAGAGCACTTTCTTGTCGGTATCTTCTTCTGCGAAAGCATAAAAACCCATAGATACTGCCAATATAGCAGAAAGTATTAAAAATTTATTTAACATTACTTACCTCCTTCTCTATCCTAGTTAAATTGCTAGCTATAGTTTGGCACAGAATAACATAAAAATCAAGGTCGGTTAAGAAAATTACGCGCGAGTTAAGGTTGAATGGGGGGCAATTGTTTTAACTATTTAAAGGCTGCCTTGTAATTTACATATTTTTTGAGAATATCACCCTCTCTTAAGAACCTGCTTATCTCCGTAAACGCCGGACCGCCTTTATTGACCATATAATTTCTCGGGGAAAAGTCTATCATGGGTTTCAGCATATAGAGATTTTCTTTTGCCCTTGTCATGGCGACATAAAGGAGCCTCCTCTCCTCTTCTAGGGAATCATCGTTTCCTATTGATTGGTAAGATGGCACATAACCCTCTGAAACATGTATGATAAATACCGTGTGCCACTCGAGTCCTTTGGCGGAATGAATTGTGGAAATTACCAGTTTTGACTTATCTGTATTATCATTATTCTTTTTAACCGCGCCTACTTCAGGAGGCTCCAGGGCCATATCAGTCAAGAAATCTTCTATCTTTCCATATCTTGAGGCTATTCTTTCAAGGGAGCCAAGATCATTAATGCGTTTATGGAAATCATCGTATCTTTCCCTGAAAATAGGCTCGTAATAGGTATTGAATATCCTTATGATATCAAAAGGTGTTTTGTCGCTGGTACAAGCTTCTTTGAAAACCCTTGATAGCCTCTCAGCATCCCCTGTCTTTTTAAATAACTTGTCATCTGAAGACAGGGCATTTTTGTCCTGACTTATTCTCTTAAACATTTTCTCAGCTGTTTTAGGTCCTACGCCTCTCATCAGAGTGAGAACCCTGTTCCAGCTTATCTCGTCATTTAGGTTATGAAATACCTGTAAGTGAGAGATCAGGTCTTTAACGTGAGAAGATTCAACGAATTTCCTGCCCCCGCATTTGATAAAAGGGATATTATTCCTGGATAGCTCTATCTCAAGGTCATTAGAGTGCCAGCCTGAACGAAAAAGCACTGCTATGTCCCCGAGTTTTATTCCCCGAGAGCACAGCTTTGTCACTTTTTCTACAATGCATTCTGACTGACTATTTTCATTCTTTGTTTCTATGAAACGCGGCATATTGGCGCTTTTTTTTCTCGTGAATAGATTTTTCCTGAATTTTTCCGCAGCAGAGTCTATTATCCTGTTAGTCAGGTCAAGTATTGGTTGTATGGAACGATAATTTTCTTCAAGGGTTACTATGCTTGAATTCTTAAATATCTTTGGAAAATCTATTATGTTTTTAAAATTAGCTCCCCTGAAAGCGTATATACTCTGGGAATCATCGCCAACGGCCATGATATTCTTATGCTCTGAAAGCAGGAGATATAATATGTCGGCCTGAAGCTTGTTTGTATCCTGGTATTCATCTACCATGACGTATTTGTATTTCTTGGAAAGTCGGGCTTGTATCTCCTTATTGGAGGATAGCAGCTCTTTTAAATAGACCAGCAAGTCGTCATAATCAAAAAGCCCTTTTCCCTTCTTATATTCAGAATAAGAGCGCTTTATCTTTTTTATTGACTCCGTGTATTCCGCGAAATGCGGGTACTCGCTTTCTATGACCAGAGATATGTCGTGTGGAGTATTGACGCTTTTTGATATTATATTAAGAAGAGCCTTTTTCTTGGGAAACTTTTTGTCCCCTCCGCCAAAACCCAGATTCTTACGCACCAGATTAACCGCGTTTTCAGCGTCTGACTGATCCATTATAGTGAAATTATTAGGCATGCCGACGCGCCCGGCGTATTTTCTTAAAACCATGTTAGCGAAGCTGTGGAATGTTCCTCCGGAAACCTTTTTGCATCGGTCATCCAATATGAGCGCCGCTCTTGAAAGCATCTCCTGAGCGGATTTACGGGTAAAAGTCAAAAGAAGTATTTCTTCCGGGTTCACGCCCTTCTCTACCAGGTGTGCCACGCGGTAAACAAGTATTCGAGTCTTTCCGCTTCCAGCCCCGGCAATAACAAGGCATGATCCTTCCATCATGCGTACGGCTTTGAGTTGAGCTGGGTTTAATTCTTTTTTATAATCTATAAGCATAATTGAATTGCTTAGTGTCTCTTTTTTATGTTGAGCGCATACATGATACTACTTTGGGCTTATTGAGTCAAGGTAAGGTATCTTATATCGAACTCCGGATCGCTTTTATTAATCCATTTGCATGATATGCGAGGGGATAGTCGCTATGATATGACAAGAACCATACAGACCTTAGATACGGCTCTTTTCTCATAAAAATATAGTTAAAGCGATTTTTTTATCATCTTTAATACTTTTTTGTAATCCAATTTTCCCTGTAAGATAGTGTTTATTTTGATGTTTTCTGTGAGTTCTTTCCATTTATCATAACGTTCTTTATGGGCAGTTTCATATTTTTTTAATTGTTCTAGGTAGCTCTCAGGCCTAAACCTTGTTTCAACTATACCTCCGGAAACCAATAACTCTGGTTCAAATAATTTTTCTCCCAGAAAAGAAAGCCACCACACATTTTTAATCTGTGCCATGGGAACATAAGCTTCAACAATACCTGGTTTACCAAAATCACTAGCATATAAAGGCGAATCAGACATGCATGCATTGTCCGGTATAACAGCATTATGTTTTTCAAAAAGTTTAGGATCATTAGTGCCATGAAAAAGCCTAAGCGCGCTTCGTCCTGGAAATCTATACTTCAAATCCCACTGCACCAATCGTAAAAACTTATCATATAGTTTCTCGAAATCCGACTTCATTAATAGCAGTTCATTTTGACTCATTGAGTAATGCCAATGGTCAAGCATATCGAATATCATCGATGCGGCATTATCATGGCCTCTTGCCCCCCAGATATAAACGAGCGCAAGATGTTCTGTCAATGAAAGTTCTTTATTGCTGTGTAGCTTATCTATAACAGTTTCTACAAAGGTTATGCCCAACGCTTCGCCCAGCCTGTCCTCTAAGGAAGCGGATCCGTACTTATCGGTTTTAGGTAAAAGTTGCGCTATCAGTTTTTTGGAATCAATGACCTGCGCTGATCCATTCAAAATAAGATCTATAATAGCTGTTACTGAATTAAAACTCCTGCAATCTAACACAATATGCGGCTCTGGTCGCTTATTGAAATTCCCATATTGTCCAAAAGCATCGATTGCTTTTTTATAAATATATAACGCCTGACTTATTGCCGACGTTTCACTCCAAGATCCAAATTCATCTTCTCTCGCAAGAACGCTATCTGCATCCTCCGCAAGTTCTTTTTTAATGAAGGGGTTGTTTTTTCCCCCGCCAGGGTTTCTAACCAGCTCTACTTCCGGCGGTTGATTTAAAGCAGGGTCATACCTATCCTGATCATAAACTTTTACAACCCAACCATGCCGGGCATCATTTTCAGGCACAAAAATAGGTTTCTTGCCTTTCAGTGCATCAAGGTCTTTTATGCGTATCTCCAGACCCCTGAAAGACAAATGAATACTCCCTGACTCTGGGACTACAGAAGAATGTTTATAAACTCGCGGCGTTACTGGATTGTCATGTATGTTTTTATGATTAAGCGCATAAAAAATTAATGCTAAGCGATTTAAGTCGGTTCTCATGTTATTTTTTTCCGCTTCAAATACATAAAGATTTGTTCCGAACAATTCTTCATTGCCGTCATTCTCTACGGAAAAAGCTGCATATGGTCCAAAATCAGGGTTGACTTTGAGTTCTATGATAGCCGGCTTCCTGGTTAAATTATATTTCTCTATTTCCGCTTTTGTGAAATAAAACCTTACTGTATTCCAAACCTTTCTATTCGGAGCAACTTTTAGATTTATTTCCCCTGCACCATTTTCAATCAGCCTCACTTTTCTTAATATTTTTCTGCCTGACTCCTTAAGGTCTTTCCTTCCAAATGCAAAATACATCATATCAATAACGCCCATGTTAGCAACCTGCATAAATTTATCTCTAATATACAGGTACTCAACGAGAGGATTCAAAGATTGCCCAGGATTTTCAGGATTAAAATCTCTTAATTTTACTATCCTGAGAAGCTGCCCGCAATTAGGGTCATCCAGTATTATACAAACTACCTCTTCACCATTTTTGACGTCGTACTCTTTCATTTTTTTGGAAGGAATGCCTAAAGATATAGGCTGTATATCAAAGGATTCCAGATTGAATGCAACCTTGCCGCTTCCCAAAGATCTTATAGGAACTTTTTTTACTTGATACGACCAAGGGTGCCCCTTCGATCTCATAGTTATTTTTCTTCCCTTAGAAAGAAGCTCTAGATCCATAACGAAGGGGTCTTTTATTAACGTAGGTTTTTGTTTTTTATCTGAAAATTTATACACGACTAAAGGCACTTTTATCTTACTTCCTTTTCTCCATTCTTCAAAATCACCTGGTGTAAAAATCCCTAAAAGAAGACCAAGATTGTCATCCTTAAAGCTCATTAAAACTACTTTCTCAATTTTTTCTTCTTTGATCCTAGATAAAAATTTTACAGGAATAGCTATGGATTTTTTATTTTTCAAATATACTCTTATCCTGCCGCCTGTAATACTAATGGGAAGTTCGATCTTGCGCCATGGCATCAACTGGATCTTACCATCTAACCACTCTCCGATATCTTCTTCTGCCAGATGGCTTGTAATTTTTGCCCATTCTAATATGTTGTTAAATTCGTTTGAAGGATTAGAAAAATAATCTTCTTCCGTTGAATATAAATGCTCTCCTACCATATCTTTCAAACCATGCTGGAGCCCTTCCAAAATATCAACACCCCTATTTATATTTCTCAGAAATCTGTTCAGGGACCCTTCACCCTGCTTGATAACAGTCATGATTTCCATGGGTCTTTGTATAGCGAGTCTAAAATCATATGACAACTCTTTATCATCAACCATATTGTCAAACATACCCAAAAGATCGTTTACGGCTATAAGATCCCTTTCCCTGACACTGCTGGACATCCCCATGTCCCTAAACCTTTCAAGCATGAGGCGTTGTTTTTTCTTGGTGGCTTTTTTTAATTCATCTCCGAAGAGAGCAAATGTTTGTATTTCATTTATGTGGGATTCTGCAGAGTCAATCTGTCGTCTTATTATTTTAACTAACCCGATGATATAGTTCCTTCTAAGCTCTCCGTTGACTAATAACTCGACCATTGCTTCGTTGACATGTTTGGCGCCTCTCTTAGACAGGATGCTAAGTATTTCTTGATTAGTTATTTTAGGGTTCCTGGCTATTTCTTTTAAAACCTCTGATTGCAGGGGCAACATGTGCATAGTGTCGAGTAGTTCATTTACAAACATGTCGACATCCGTTAACTCCGCTTTCTTATTTATCTTGGTAAGAATCTGTCTTACGTCTTTATAATTTTTTCCGAGAGGGACTCTCAGGGATTCGGAATAAGAGCTATTTACGCAAAAGTACTCTATCAGTATAAAGATCAAAGCTATTGTATATTCTTTTCTAAACCCGCTCATAATTTACCCAAAAAAATAGCCCTGACCCTCTTATTAAGGCTATATTGCTTGTATGTCTATTATGTTTAATTATACCACAAAAGTAAGCATTTTGGAAGGCAATTTGAAAATTAGTGAGAGCTATGTTTGGTGCAGATTTGGGCTGCGTTTTTTGAGGCAAAGACTAGATGGGGTTTTATACTTTTAAATACATGCTTCTCTCCTGCTTTTATTATCCTATAAAGCAAAGCTGCGTTAAAAGCGTCTCCCGCGCCTATTGTGTTTGTTGTTTTGACTTTAAAGGCCGGCACTTCTATCAGATTGTTATTTCTATCTAAATAAGCAGAGCCTTTTGACCCATAGGTTACTACAACCTCGCAATTGAGTCTTTTTTTAAGGGTTTTTTGGCCAAACAGGAACTCAAGATCCATCTCGCTAAATCTAGCCAGATCTACCCATTCCAAGAGCTTTAAAACGCGTTTTTTCGCCCCTTTCTTATCCTTTATGGCGTATGGCCTGAGATTTGGGTCAATTGAAATAAACACACCTCTCTTTTTAAGATATTTCACGTATTTTAAGGCCTCTTCCGAACTCTCCTTCTGATAAGAAAAGCTTGAGCCAAAATGAAAGACCTTGCAGGTATTTAACAGGTTTTTTGGCACGCTTTCTAAAGGTACAATTGAGTCTTTAGGCGGGTTTTTATAAAAGATATATTTTGAATCCCCATAGCGGTCAATGTTGGCTATTGCCAATGGTGTTCTAATGGCAAGGTCACGGATTATCCCCTTAGTGTTTACTCTAAGTTGAGACAACTCTTTTATGGCCCAATCTCCTAGCGGATCCTTTCCTGTTCTACTAAGCATAGCCACTTTTAGACCTAATTTAGCCGCTATTATGGCAGAATTGGTAATGCCACCACCAACTGAGGCTATGTATCTATTGGGGTTTTTATCCTGGATTAGATCTATAGAAGTGCCGCCTAAAAAGAGTATATCTACTGGCATGTTCTTAAGGTAACATTATTTTGCTTAAAGGCAGACCGTCCGTGTCATTTAATTTTATGACACCGCTTTCATCTAGAAAGAACACGCGCATAACTTCATTGTCGTCTTCTGCTGGTGTTGCCGTGCACGTGAATTCGTCGTCGTTTATTTTGAGATAAGTATAGTAATAATGTTCCCTTGCTCTTTCAGGCGTAGTGGACTCTGCCAGATCTGTATCAATGTAAGGTGTTAATTCAGATAAATCAGCGGGGTACGTTAGCGGTGTTTGCTCTGAGCGAAATCTTTCGCATGCATTTGAGATGTTTTTTAGCGCTGAAGTAGCTGCTGATTCTTTTAGGCGTTCGAAAAAGTTTTCCAGGTCGAATTTGAAGGTTTTGTACTTGCCTCCGCGCTGGAGGCTTTCTGTTTGGATCCAGAGTTTGTATTTTTTGTCCTTTTTTACCTTATCTTCGGGTATCTTGAAGACTAAGAGCTCTCTTGTTAACGTACCTGTGGCTTTCTTGTTTTTTTTATCTTTTCCAAAGTGAATAAAGCCCTTGTCTTTTCTTTTGGTAGGATATGGTTCTTCTTCCATCGTTGTCGCCAGGAGCACTTCTTTTGATTCAATGCTCAGGCGGCCGAGCTTGGGCCCTACAACGATAGCGTTATGGATCTTTGGTTTTGTCTGATACATGCGGGCTGTTATAGTAGCCTCAAAGATATTATCCGTGAGATAGGCCTTTACCGCTACTGTGCTTTTTTCAAACTCCTTTGCTTCAAAGAGGGTAAGGAGTTTTTCTTCCTGCGCATAAGAAATTGACACGCCCCCTATTACAAATACACATGATAAAACAACGAATAACAGCTTAGTCATAGCCACCTCTTTCTATAATAATAAAAACTTTAACCCAAAAAATAGGTATAAAAAAAAGGTAAACACATAAAATATCAAAATAGTAGATGCGAAAAAATGCAATCGTGATGTCTCAGTTTTCACCCCATACCTTAAGCGATAGAAACCATATACTAGCAGAAAAAGAACCACTGGTATGGTTAAAAATAAAAAATAACGGTGCCCCGAGAAGACGTAAGATATAAACAACATTGCTTAATAGAGCTTCTTTTTTAAAAGTCTTATGCCTGTGTCATATGCCGCATCATCATCGATAAGCTCTTTTATCCATGCTATCTCAGCCTTTGTTGATATTAGAGCATTGCTGTTAGGGTCCTCTATCTTCATGTCCAACACAGTGCCTTTAGCGATTTCGAAGTTTATGGGCAGGCCTATACCTGTCCTGCATATATTTCTTGTCAGGCTTTCTCCGCTGACACCTGTGACTGGATCTCTATACTCCGCTTTAAGAAGGACCTCGTATCTTTTTTCAGCTCTACGGTCGTTTTTCATGGCAGATTATTTTGTTTTTCCAGGCACCCCATAAGTCTGCCCACATAAAGGAGGTGGGCATTTTGAAATTCTATACCCGCTTCAAAGTGCTGTTCATCATCCTTATCCATGGGTTCGTCCCAGATCCATACGACTTTAGCCCGGCATCTTATTTTTAGATCTGTGTTATATCGGAACATTTCCAGATCAAGCAGTGTACCCGGCTCTAGCTTTTTCAACAGAGACATCCTGGCGCCTCCACCACTTACATTCTTGGTAGTGGTGCAGAATTCCCTGTCGCTTCCTCGCGGACTGTACCTAACAGCAAGCTCTCCCTCTAAGCGCTCAAAGAGACGGCTATCTGTCCCAATAGGCATGCTTCACCTCCCTGGTTATAAAAACTTTTTCAGTCTTAAAATTATTCAACACCCTGAACAAAAAGAAATACGAAAGAGATCGAACAGAGTTAGTTGCCTGATCAATAAGCAGATGTATCGTAAAACCTACAGCTACGTAGCTCCATAGAACATTGAGATGGAATACAAATATCAAGAACCATAATATTATGACGAATTCATAAGAGTGCAGGATTAAAATCAATTTTTTGAAAGAAGTCGGGGTCTTGCAGGTATTGTAAATTTTTTTAAAATTGAAACTTATTCCGTATTCTCTCGCATAGTCAAGGTAATGATCCGCGTCTATCAAAACACCAGCCATGAGAAAACACAGGAAACCATTTAAGGAATGGGTATAATTATACAGGATAGCCCCCATGGTCAAACTAGCAGCTGTATGGCCAAGTACCCTCATTCTAATTTCTTACCGTCGTAAGGGCAATAGTTAGTGGCGCCCGGAAAGATACGCCTGCATTCAGGACACATCACCTTACGAGACCTTTCTTTATTGGAGACAACTGGCGCAACAGAAGCTGCCTCTATCTTTTTATCAGCCTTATCTATTATACCAGGGATTTCCTTTTCTAGCATCTTTATTCTATCAGAGACGTAGGGGTGACTGCGTAGAAACACGGGGCCCATATTCTTTTTGCTTGAATCTTTTAGTTTTTTTAGGAAGGATATCATCGCGTAAGCGTCGTATCCAGCCTTATGCGCGTATTTCACGCCAAGCCTGTCTGACAGGAGCTCATCTTCTCTGGAGTAACCTAGCATGATAAGGTTATAGCTGACTGAGGCAGCCTTCTGTACATCCCTTAACCCTGCTTTATGCAGGGCAATATTTACCAGTATATCGTAGCCTATCTGGGCTTGCATTTTTTTGGCGATATGCCTGGCAGCAACATGCCCCGTCTCATGCCCTATCACACAGGCAAGCTCATCATCTGTGGACTTATCCAGGACGCCGGAATTTATATAGAGATGTCCGCCAGGGCTGGTAAACGCGTTCAGATCCTTATCTTCTATGACGTAAAACTTATATACAAGATCTTTGCGGTCGGAGACCGCTGCTATTTTTTTGCCTATTTCTCTTACGCGATTATTTTTCTCAGCGTCATCACTGATCTTGTATTGACCCGCGATCTTCGTAGAGACTGCCTGGCCTATGGAGACTTCTGTGGCAGTTGTTATAAAGATGATCTCTTTTTGTTCTGTGGCAGGATTATAGACAGCGGCGCATCCGGAAAGAAATAAGGAAAGCCCTAATAATAAAACAAGAACTGTTTTCATATAACTTACTAAGGTAACAGCCTTTGCGCGATACTGCTTATGGTTTTTCCGTCGGCGCGGCCTTTTAATTCTTGCATAACGCCCTTCATTACCTTACCGAAGTCGGCCTTGGAGTTTGCTCCTGTCTCTGCTATGACTTTTTTTACCGCGGACTCTACTTCCTTTTCGTCAAGTTGTTCAGGCAGGTATGCCTTGAGTATTTCGAGCTCCTTCTCTTCTTTTTCCACGAGATCTGATCTCTCGCCTTTTTTAAAATTTTCTATGGAATCCTGGTGTTGCTTTACTTGTTTAGATATTATCCCGAGAATGTCGCTGTCATCTAGTTCTTTTGCTTTTTTTTCTATAGCAAGATTCTGCATAGAGGCTGTTACCATGCGTAGTGTTGAGGTGCGTATCTGATCCCTGCTTTTTATGGATTCTTTCAAATCGCCAGCTATTTTTTTTTCTAATTTACTCATCTAGATCAACCGCCTTCCTTTTTCCCGAGTTTTTTATACATTAGATTGCACAGGAATCTCAAAAATGTGCTTTTATTATCTTCTTCTATTTTTCCGAATTCAACACCTGCGCTGTAGGACGATTTGTCATCCCCATCTACTTCTTTTGACCACACTATCGTCCCGTTAAGATGAACGGGATTTAGAGCTTCCGGTATGCAAAGGGTAAGCGCTATCTTATTTCCGGGTGTCATCTTTTCTTTAGCCAACAGTTCCAGCCCCCCTGCGCTTATATCTTTACTTATACCTGTTTTTTCCTCCCTGGGTTCTTTTCGGATTACATAGAGTACCTTCAGGGCAATGTTAAATCTTATAAATCTTCTTTTTTCTCTCATAGATTACTCCAGCTTTGTTATTTTAAGCCCCGGCTTAGATATGGCCTTGTATTTTACCCCTGCTTCCTTAAAAAGGGATTCGAAACTTTTATCAATATACTTACCGCATGTTATGAACTGCTTTATTTTCGAGTTTACTATCATTTTGGCGCAAAGTATACATGGGGAATGCGTGCAATAAATGGTGCTGCCTGAGACATCTGTGCCATGAAGCCCTGCCTGTATTATCGCGTTTTGTTCAGCATGTATGGCCCGGCATATCTCATGCCTCTCACCTGAAGGTATGCCCCTTTCGTTTCTGAGGCAGCCTAATTTCAGGCAATCTTTTACCCCGCTTGCCGCGCCATTATATCCGGTAGTAAGGATCTGCCTGTCCCTTACTATGACTGCGCCCACATGATGTCTAAGGCAAGTAGAGCGCTCGGCTACAAGGTGCGCCAGCTTTAAAAAATATTCATCCCATTCAGGTCTTTTTGTATTTTTTGATCGTGTCATCTATTTTTTTATGAAACTCTTCCAGGGTCGAGTCGTTTATGATCACTATATCCGCGAAATAAAGGCATTTTTTAAGTTGTTGGTTCTGCGAATCGCTCTTGTTTTCTTTTTTTTCTTTTTCTATGAAATCTTCGATGGTTTGAGCGTCACCGGGCCTTTTTCTGTCTAAGCCCCTTTTAAAGCGCATCTCTACAGGCGCATCTACGCCCACCAATATAAAGCTATCAAGCCTCTTAAGCGCTTCTATTTCAGCCGGATTCCTTATGGAATCGACTATGTGGTTTTGCTCCTGAGTAAGCCTTTTTATGGTTTGCTCTGCCAGGAAAGAGGCACCGTTTTTACCTCTCAACTCATTTCCCAGTTTTATCAGGTTTTCGCGCAAAGGTTCTATGTTCAAACGCCTTGCTTCTTCTCTCAAGATATCTGAAAGAGAGTGATAAGTAAATCCTTTTGACTCTATATACTTAGCCGCCTCGCCTTTTCCTGACGCATTGGGACCTGTAAGGCCGATTATCATAAGCTTATTTTACTATTGCGCCCAGCGAAATGTCCTTGTCAGGGCACACCACGACCATATTTTCCGCATCACTAGCGGCAAGTATCATGCCATTGCTTTCTACGCCTCTGATTGTAGCAGGCTGCATATTTTCTACTACCACTACAAGCTTGCCTATCAACTCCTCTGGCTTATAAGCTTTTTTTATTCCAGCTACCAGCACTCTTTCTTCTCCGCCGATATCCACCTTGACCACGTAAAGCTTATCCGCGTCAGGATGATCGGTAACTTCTTTTACTTTGGCTACCTTCAAACTGATTTTTTTAAACTCTTCAAAAGAGATCATATATTCAACCTTTCTAGTTCGGAGAACATCAGTTCGCACATGGATTCCAGGAACTTGTTTTTCATCTCCGGATTTATTTCCTCAAATTTAATCCCTGCCTTTATTTTACCAGCTTTGCCCTCGGTTGTCCATACGACCTTGCCTGTGGCGGGTATGGGGGTTCTCAGTCTGGGCATATGCAGTTTTAATTCAAGCCAATCACTGGTTTTAACCCCTTTATCTACGAGTCCCATTATACCGCAGGGGCTTATATTTTCCGTGACACCTTTTTTTTCAGGATCTTTTGAGCTTCTGGGTTTATATATAAATTCTATGTCCGCTTTTACCCTCACATATTTTCTCTTCTCGTCTAGCATGTTACCTCCATAAAATCTTCGCCTGCGATGACCTCGCCGTTGAATTCTTTTTTACACTGGCTCACCAGGTCATACTGGTCACAAACAGGGTACATATGCATAAGTATCAGTTTTTTTGCCCTGGATTGTCGCGCTACTTTTCCGGCCTCTATTGGAGTAAGATGTCCTTTCATTTTCATTTCATCAGGAAAAGCGCATTCAAGCATTAACAGGTCCGCATCCCTTGAAAGCTCTATGATGTTGTCGCAATAATCAGTATCGCCTGAATACACGACATTCTTACCATCCGGAGTACATATTCTATAGCCCATTCCGCCATCATGATGTTCCAACGACATGGTAGTTATAGAAAAATCTCCTATCTGGATGGTTTGATTCTCTATCTCGCGCAATTCAAGCCTATAAGCATCTGTATAAAGAGTCTGTTTATAGAGATCCATTATTTTTTTATAGTATTCCTTCAGACCGCCAGGACCATATACAACCAGAGGCTTTTTTCTTATAGAAGGCGGGATTTTAGCCGCAAAGAGTATTGCCGCAAAGTCAGATATGTGATCTAAATGAAAATGCGTGTAGAACAGGAAGTCCAGATTAAGCTGATCCACCCCAAACCTAAGCAGGTTTGGCAATGTGCCTGGTCCGCTGTCAAAGATAGCGTGCTTGCCGCCGAATTCCATGAGCACAGACGGCGGGTTTCTTCGTTCGGAAGGAACTCCTGTGCCTGTGCCTAATAGTCTGATTTTCATTGGTTTTAACAATAAGATTATGGCCGTACCAATGTGTTAAGATGCGTCAACAACATTGCTTCAGCCGCAGGATTTATTTTTATAAATTTTACACCGGCGTAAAATAGGCGTCTGCCCTGCGTATCTTGATTTTGCAGGTCTTTTGTCCAAGCAACCTGCCCTATTAATTTTGCGGGCTTTGAAAATCCCGGGATAACTACCTCCAGATCAATGTAGGATTTTTCCTTTAATTTTTCATACGTAACCAGGCATAATCCTTTTTGCGATACATTTACGGTTTTGGAATTACGATTGTTGGAGGAATTTTGCAATAAATTGTATCTTATTTTTATTTCTTCATCAAACCTTACGAATTTTCTTTTCTCCCGCAGTATCCAATATTTACGTGCCAGGCCTAGAGTTATGGCGTTTTTCAGTCTCTTCTCTTCCCGCAACAGCATCAGCAATATAAATAAGAGTATTATTAATGCAAGGGCATACACAAGGTACATCTTACACCTCTAACAGTTCGTAATGACTCGATCCTAGTTTTATATTTTCAGCATGTCTTATTTGCACAAGAGGATCTATCCCAGCGTGCGCCTGTTTAAAGCTTTCTATTTTAGCCGCGTCAATGGATGCCTGATCAACTGCCACAGGATCAACTCCGCCTATAATACCTATGTCTGGCACAATAGGCGCCTCATTCTTTGCCATACAATCACAGTTCTTTGTTATGCCATACAAAAAATTCATATAGGCTACTCTTGAACCCATGACGTTTTTAACGCCTAGCGCATATTCTACCATCTTTTCCTGTAGTTTTACAACGTTTTCGTCGTATTTTATCTGGATAGCGCCTGATCTGCAAACAATAACACATTCTCCGCAGCCAATGCACCTTTCCTTTACCAACAGCGCCTTTTTCTTCTTTAATCCTATCGCGTTTGCCGGACATATCTTCATGCAGCTGCCACAGCCAATACATTTTTCTGAGGTTATCTCGGGCAATGTTTTAGAGTGCTGCACGAGTTTGCCTGCCCTGCTGGCACAGCCCATACCCAGATTTTTCAGAGAGGCGGCAAAGCCTGTCTGTATATGGCCGGTTACGTGTGAAAGGCAAATAAGGGCGTCAGTTTCACAGATACCTTTTGCTATCTTGGCGTTCTCAAGGTGATTAGCGCGGATAGGCACATTTTTACCGTCTCTTCCAAGAAGCCCGTCAGCTATTATTATAGGTATACCAATACTATTAAAATCATACCCGTGACTATGGGCAACGTGAAGGTGTCCGACGGCATTTGAGCGTTTTTCTCTATAGAGTGTGTTAGTTTCGACAATAAAAACATTGTCGGTTTTTTGCCTGAGGTGAGTGATGAATTTAGAAAGCCAGGCTGGTTTTATATAGCCAGATGTTCCTTCTTCTCCAAAAGTCAGCTTGATCCCGAGAAACTCATCTTTTTTTATAAAATCTTCTGTCTCGATTTTTTGCCATATTGACAATATGGCTTCATTTATCGCGTCAATGGAAGACCAGTCTTCAATCCTTTTAAGGTATACTTTATTATCCTGCATGTCTCTCCTCTTCAATATAAGCGCTTCTAATGTTGTTTAAAATACTAAGGTATTTTTTTGTCCTGTAATCAGGGTAAGTCCAATCAAAGGGCTGGAAGCCGCCTTTTCTCCACCCGAGTGTCACCTCGGCGTATAAGCCTCTGGCTATACATATCCTGTGGCAATAGTTCTTTGTTGTGGCCAGTACCAATTTCGCGTCTGAGATATATCCCGGATCAATGTTTACCCGTCGCTTTAGCAGGCCTTTTTTCTTTATCGCGAGTTTTTGTTCAAGGGAATTTGTAATGGTCTTTATTTTTGATATACGTTCAGGCGGGATAAGTTTTTTAAATGAGACAAATTTTCTTTTTAATGGCTGGCCCATTTCTTTTTTGTAATAATCCGTATAGTCGAACTTTAGAACCGGGCTTTTATAATCCATCTCCCCAAATTCTTTAACAAAAAACTCCTCGGTTTTGTCGAAGAGTTTTTTGTCTTTTGCTAGCATTCCGATGACAAGCTTTACGTCTCGAGGCTTTTTTGCCTGCATCTAATCTCAAAGGTTCTCAACTCGTTCGCCCGAATAACACGTCCTGAGCTTGTCGAAGGGTATTCTTCGAGCTAAGTCGAGAAGAATTAGGTTATAATATGGATCTCTTCTTTGATCTCGCCTCCAGGACCCAGGTAGGCATCTATTAACTTTTGGTCTTTCTTTGATATATCCGTAAAGAAGATCGCTACGTTATAGTGAGCCTTTTCAACATCTTGCAATATTACAGGCTCGCATCTGACTACAACCCCTTTGCCTTTTATTTTTTTCGTATGTTTTCCATCAGCCTTTGTCGGTAGAAGAAGAACAACGGCTATTTTTGACATTAACGGAAGGAGCCTGGTGATGCGGCAATTTATTCCAGATGAACTTATATCCGCTGTCTCTGTTATTACATCAAAACCCTTATCAGCGATTTTAAGGGGTATCTGCCTTTTGGCGCGGTGATGTTTACGACGCTCTTCTATCATGAGACTATGCTCCCTTTTTTGCTTTTGCTTCTTCTTCTTTTTTCTTAGCTTCCGCTACAGCCAGTTTCCAGCATCTTTTACTGCAGTAGTAGCCTTCGTTCCTATAATAGCAGGTTTTTCTTTGGAACCGCTTATTACATTTCATGCAATTAGCTGGTTTCTCCGCTACCTCTCTTTTCTTTACCTCAGGCTTTGGCTCGGGCCTTGGTTCTACTTTTTGTTCTGGCTTTGGTTCAGGTTTTTGCTCTGTCTTTTGTTCTGGTTGCTGTTCTGGTGTTGGTTTTACTTCTTCAGTCATGTCTCATCCTCCGTATTGGGCATTTATTGCACAATGGTTTTTGTGATTTGCATATATTCTTGCCCAGCTCTACTATCAGGGCATGAAACTCATTAAATAACCGTACATTCGGCGCCAGATTTTCTGAGAAGAGCTTTTGCATCTGGTTATAATCAGCGTCTTTACTGATATAACGATGCCTTGAGAATATCCTTTTTGTATATGCGTCTACTACAAATACCGGTTTTTTGCCTGCATACAAAAGAATACTATCGGCTGTTTCAGGACCTACGCCTTTTATACTTAAAAGCTCCTTTCTTAGGATCCGCGTATTCTCCCTGAACATCCTTTCCAGGTTATTCTTGTACGCGCTATCCAGGAACGTTAAAAAATTCTTTAGCCTCTCGGCTTTGATATTATAGCAGCCTGCCGGTCTTATTAAACCAGCAAGTCTTTTATCGGAGATCCGGGAGAGCTGCTTTATATTTAATACACCCGCTCTTTTTAAATTTACAATCGCTTTTTCAACATTGGCCCATGCTGTATTCTGCGTTAGTATGGCGCCTACTATTATCTCTAATCCTGTATCAGCGGGCCACCATCCTCTTGGCCCGAATCTTTGGTACAGTAAATCATAAATCCTTAATAGCGATTTTTTGTGGTTTGTCCTTTTCAATATTCAGAGCGCTTTTTTATTTTAGAAACGATCGCTATCAGTTCATTATAGTATTTCGAATTTCTTTTAACAGGTTGTTTTACATGTTTTTCTTTTTGAGAATGTTCTTTAAAAGATACTACGCTTAAAGAGGAAATATTTCCAGCTTCTTTTATCTCAATTGTAGCGACAAGATTGTGATCTATCGCCGCTATCGCGTCAGCCCAGAGCTCTTTGAGGATAGAAAGCGCTATTGGCTTTTTCGCCAGGATAGTACCCGTGGCCCTGTTTGAAGAGATCACTGAGAAACCATTTTCTTGTAAAGTCAGAGTGGCATACGTAAATACTCTTTTAGACTCACTGTGTACATTGAGACTGAAGGCGTCTCCTTTTTCGCTGACTGCTG
>JBHPHU010000017.1:0-26172 GCA_042571405.1 Candidatus Omnitrophota bacterium
AACACCCTCGTCCAGCCAAAGAGGTATCTCGCCTTTAAAACCAACAAAATCTCTAAATATCAAATGCGCAATCTCATGAGGAAGGATATAATCAATGAATTCCTTGCTTCGTATATAACTGGCTATATGTCTATTTATATAATCTGCCATGCCAGAAGACCACTCCGGCATATTGGTTGCCTTTAGATAAGTGCTTCTATCTGGATATATATAAATCTTCACCCTGTCATCCCATAGCCAGAAATTTGAATATCTTGGGTAGCCAAGATCTGTAGCGATATTACGATAATACATCTCTGCCTCATCAGACAGTTCTTTTGCAAATCCTTCATCCTCTGTATAATATATAAAAAAGTGATCCCCGCTCAACTCATTCCACTCTTGCGCGCGGACAGAATACAGAGGACAGAGAACAGAAGACAGAATACAGATAGCGGATAACAGAATACAGAATTTAAGCTTACGCCCTCTGTTCTCTATGATCATACATTAATCTCAAATATTGGCAGAAGCATTGATATCACTATAAACCCCACGACTAAACCCATCACCAATATCATAACCGGCTCTAATAAATTTCCCATTATCTTGACCTGCTCTGCTACATCCCTCTCATAACTATTAGCAACCTCATTCAGCGCTCCCTTAATATCTCCCGATTCCTCACCTACTATTAGTAAATTACTCATAAAAAGAGGGAGGATCTTTGAGCTTTTAAGACTTTTGCCAAAAGAAACACCTTGCGCCAGATCCTTGAGACTTTTTTTAAACCTGTCTTTTAATATTTCGTTTTCCATTACAGGTATAGCAATATCGATTGCCTTGATGATAGCTATGCCATTACTTATAAGCAATTCCAGTGTACGGCTAAAACGTCCAAGCTCAGCCTTAAGTAAAAATTTTCCGAATACTGGAAGACGCAGTTTAAGCCTGCTTAAAAATAACCTGCCTGAATTTGTCCTGGTGTATCTCTTAAAAATCAATACCGCGCCTGCCAAAATCAATACCACCCAGTACCACCAGTTCTGTAAGGCATTAGTAATATTTATTAAGAGCTGTGTAGGCAAAGGTAATTCCTGTCCTGTATTTGCAAATAGATTAACAAGCCTGGGCATTACAAAACTAAACATAAATATTATCGTAGCTAATCCTACAACCCCCATAAGAACAGGATAAACCATTACCATGCGAATATGAGAGATGATCTCTTCTTGTTTTGTGCGATAATCCGATATTCTAAGAAGCGCCTCGGGCAAGGCACCGCTATTTTCTCCTGCCTGAATCATCGCTATATAAAGATTAGAGAAAATCCTTGGGTATTGAGCTAACGCGGAAGAAAAAGTCGCTCCGCTCTTTATCTCATTATAAACATTCTTTAATACCTGTTTAAGTTTTTGGCTTTCTGACTGTTCAGATATTATTTCAATGGCACTCAATATAGAGACGCCTGATCTCAGAAGGCTTGCCATCTCACGACTAAAGATAGTAATATAACGCGATTTCACCCTCCCTTTTAATTTGCAAGACGACTGCACAGAAGAAGCTGCCTCTTTTTCTTCTTTTATGAATATAGGGATACACCCTGTCCGACTAAGATTCTCTATGGCCTCTTTCTCTGTCCTGGCTGAAATACTTCCTTTGACTATTTCTTCAGAGCCTTTTTTTGCACGGTATGTATATATAGGCATAATTACCTCTCCTTGTAATATTTTCGATGTCGCGCAACGCTTCTACACTACCCAGCCCGGTACTTTTGGAGGACGCAAAAATTTCCCCAGCGAGGAAATTTTTGCTCATTGTTGTCCCTCGCTCGTCCGCCTTCGGCGGACACCGTGCCCGCTCGGCCCAACGATGCCTCCAAAAGTACCGGGCTGGGTAGTGTAGAAATACAGCGTAACTATTATAACCCAAAAGGAGGCCTGAGAGCGAATTGAAAATTTAGCCTTTCATTTTGTATTTTGGGGGTTTATTTTGTCACATTTTATGAGACAAAAAGGGCGAAAACTGTTCGACCCCGATACCTATGGTGTCGGGTAAGTTTTTTCGCTCCCGCCAAAATGCAAAATGAAAGGCGACCCCGAGTAAAACGAGGGGAAAATTTTCAGCTGAGCGAACAGGCCTCCTTTTGGGTTATTCTCGCAACGCAACTATTCAAGCAGTGCAACTTAATTATCTCTCTTTATTCTCGCTCTCATGTTCTTCTACGTACTTATTGAGTCTGGCCCTTTGCACGCTGGCTATATCCAAGAAACACACTGCAATATTATAAATATTTTCTTTCTCGGTTTTTGCTATCCTGACAACTTTGGCCAAGCATTCTATAGGTTCATCATAATCCGGTAACTCTACCTTAAGATCTATAACAGCTGTGATCGGAATGGGAACATTTGAGACAAAAAGCAGCCCTCCCGCAGAGATGTTCTTAACCACGCTAAACTGTTCGGGTGAAGATTTTTTCTTGAGTAATTCTTCATTGGAATCATAAACTTTATACCTCAAGTTCACCTTTTTATCTATCCTGGCATATACCCTGCGATCCAACTCTTTCGAAGAACCGGAAGAGGCATTAATCTTATTTTTTTTATTGGATAAAATATCTTCTTCTAGCGGGGCAACCTGCATTACTTCCTCAGGTGTAGTCGAGCCAGCTAAGACCTTCTGCCAGCCATCTTGACGTAAAACCTGCATACCCTGCGCAATAGCTAATTTTCTAATCTCACTGGATGAGCTCTTTTTTATAACAAGTTCTTTTAGTTTATCATCCAGTAAAAGAATCTCATAGATAGCAGCCCTGCCAAAAAAGCCGGTAAAATTACAATAGTCACAACCTTTACCCCTGTATACCTTGAGCTTTTTAGAAGACTCAAGACCAGCCTCTTTTGCAATCAAATCCTTTAGTTCCTGGGGAAGAGACTTATCTTCATATTTACATTTTTGGCAAATATTCCTTATTAATCTTTGCGCAATAAAGGCCTCTACACTAGACGCTATAAGATATGGCTCTACCCCTATATCTATCAATCTGGTAACAGCGCTGGCAGCATCATTAGTATGAAGTGTGGAAAATATAAGATGTCCTGTTAACGCAACTCTGATAGAGATCTCCGCTGTTTCCAGATCCCTTACTTCTCCCACCATAATTACATCCGGATCGTGCCTCAGAACGCTACGGAGGCCTTTTGCAAAATCTAACCCGATTTCAGACATAACCTGCATCTGCGTTACTCCTGTTATCTCATATTCAATAGGGTCTTCTATTGTTATGATCTTTCGCTCTTTTGTATTTATTTTACTTAAACACGTGTATAACGTTGTTGTCTTGCCGCTTCCCGTAGGTCCGGTTACAAAGATTATGCCGTGTGGCTTCTTAATTAATCTCTCGAATATGTGCAATTGTTCCTCATGCAACCCTAATTTTTCCAGACTGAAAAGCATCTTACTGGGGAGTAACCTTATAACAACGCTTTCCCCAAAAGGCGTAGGTATGGTTGATATTCGCAGATCAAGCACCTCTTTTTGCACCTTTACAACAGCCCTGCCATCCTGAGGAAGCCTGCGCTCTACGATGTTAAGGTTAGACATTATCTTTATACGAGAGATTATTGCGCTTAAGAATCTCTTGATACTAGACGAGACATTGGCCTCATATAACACACCGTCTATGCGATAGCGGACCAATACATTGTCTCTGTAGGGTTCTATATGAATATCTGTTGCGCGCTTTTTCCATCCTTCTAAAATAATCTGGTTAACCAATTTTATTACAGACGCGTCTTCGGCTAGTTTTTCTATATCCTCTACTTCATGGCTAGCGGTCGAATAAGTCTCTTTTTTTACTTCCGGGTCTGAATCCTCCTTAAGTTCTATATCCCGCATCGTCTCTGTACCTATGCCATAACAATCTTTCAAGGCATCCAAGACCTCTTTTAGTGATGCAAGGCCTACTTCTATGTCGTAACCCAACTGTGTCCTTATCTCATCTTGCATCTTTATATCTAAAGGTGAGGCCGCTACAATAGTCAAAAGCCTGCCTTCTATTTTTAAGGGCATAAATTTATAATATGATGCAATCCTTGCGGGTATTTTTTTAATTACTGTTTTATCAATAGGGCATTTTTTTAACTTATACAAAGACAGTCCAAGTTTTTCCGAATACATTTTCAGAATATCCTCCTCTGAAAATAGATTCTTCTCTATTAAAAGCGCCGCAAGAGTTTTATCTGAAACATTTATCTCTTTAAGTAAAGGCTCTAATATCTCTCTGGGAGCTGACTGTTTCGCTATTAATGTTTCATATAGAATCTTGTCGTATTTTCTTATCATAAATTAAACTCTCTTCTTTCGTAAAATAATTACCGGTGCCTACCTTTTGTGTAATCCTTGTATCTCGATATTACTTCTTTCATGTCACTCTCGCAGACCAAAACCAGTCTTAAGCTATAACCTATGGTAGCCTGTTCAACTTTTTTCAATGCCCAAACATCCAGCGGATTAACTATGGCTACAGTAATCATAGACTCATTTATCTGGATAGGAAAACATTTGCAATCCAAGATCAAAGACGAACTAAAATGACTAACAAAATCCCAATCAATATATTTATATTCAATACTGATGAATGGAATCCTGAATTGCTCTGATAGGGCTTGAAATAAGCCCTGTTCCTCGATGTGACCATTTTTCAATAATATCGCACCCAGAAATTCCTTTGTCGTCTTCTGTTCGTTCAAGGAATCATCCAGCTGTTCCTGATTAATCAGTCCTTTTTCCATCAAAATCTCACCTAGTTTCTTGCTTGTTCTATGCATGTTTGTTTCGGGTTACGGGATACGGGGAACGGGATACGAAAGGTAAAATACTCATTTATCACTCGTACCCCGTATCCCATTACCCGTAACCCGTATGAAACCCGTATCCCTATTTAAGCGCTCCTATTAGATAAAGCTCGCTCTCCGGAGTACTATCAACTTTACCGGCGATGATCTTCTCGCACCCTTCCAATGTCTGCTCAAGAGAAACATACTCTCCCTTCCTGCCAGTATAGACTTCAGCCACAGAGAACGGCTGTGTGAGAAAATTTTGTAATTTCCTTGCGCGTTCATAAAGAACACGGTCTGCTAAAGAAAGTTCGTCTATACCAATGACCAGAACAATTCGCCTCAGTTCCTCGTATCTCTGAAATATCTTAATGGCCTCTTGGGATATGTCAAAGTGACGCCCTCCAACAATGTCCACATCAAGGTTTGCGCTAGAAGAAAGTAAGGGATCTATGGCGGGATAAAGACCCATCTGCACGCGTTCACGAGAAAGCACCATAACAGAATCCAAAAAACTAAAAAGCGCTACAACAGCTGGATCGGTTAAATCATCAGCCGGCACATAAACTGCCTCAATAGAAGTTATAGACCCACCTGTTTCCCTTGAAGAACGTATTCTTTCATGAAACTCGCTTGCCTCAGAAATCAAAGTAGGCTGATAACCTGTTTCTGATGGAACATGGCCTAGTAGCGTAGAGATCTCAGCCCCTGCCTGAATAAACCTAAATATATTATCAACGAACAGAAGAACATCCTGATTTCTGCTTTGTATAGATTCTGCCATAGTAATCCCTGTCATTGCAACGCCAAAACGAGCGCCAGGCGGCTCATTCATCTGACCAAAAACCATCATTGTCTTTGAAAGAACATCGTGCTTTAAAAACTCAAAATAAAGCTCGTTTCCTTCGCGTATACGCTCACCAACACCGGCAAAGACACAGGCACCTTCATGTCTTTTTACTATATGCTGAATGATCTCCAGGGTCAAAACGCTCTTCCCCATAGCTGCTCCGCCAAGTATACCGGTCTTTGTGCCCTTGACCAACGGGAAAAGCAAATCTATAATCTTGATCCCAGTTTCCATTATTTCGAATTTCTGCTGAGCTGCGTCTTTTGTTTTAACCTTGCTGCCCATTTGGGGCTTTCTGATGGGAAGCTTTTCTACATAGTCTATATCTCCTTTTCCGTCAATCGGCTCTCCAAGTACGTTGACCAGGCGGCCAAACAACCCTTCACCTGAAGGTATCTCTATACATTTTCCAATAACATAAGCCTCGGCATTACGCTGAAGATTTATTGTTGAATTTATGGCGATACAGCGCGCTATATTACCGGGTAAATGCTCCGCAACTTCCAGAACCACCTTTTCGTGACTTATAGTCTTTGTCTGAATCACGCTAAATATATTAGGGACATCTGCGGACTTAGAAAATTTAACATCCACAATCGGCCCCTGCACAGCAACAACATGTCCTGTTACTTTTGTATTTTTATCCATTCAAGTCAACTCCCCTTGGTCGCAACCTAAATCCCAAATGCCAAATGTCAAAATCCAAATGAATGTCAAATGCCAAATATCTCAATCCTTAAAAAGACTTGCTATTGACTTTGGACCTGCCTGATAGCCAATTTGTCATTTGGATTTCATTTGTCATTTGTCATTTGTCATTTTTTAAAATTCTATATACTGTATCTACTTCCGACCATGTCTCTGCCTTCCCGCAAAGATCTCACGCATAGTACGGTCAATAATCTCATGCCTGACTCTGAAGTATTCCAGCTTTACTTTTTTATCTCTATCTTTTAATTTTTGAGTACTTTCTTCAAGATGTGTATATCGCGCCGCAAACTCTGCTAAACGACTCAACCCAAAGATCTCATAAAGTCTCTGCCCTACCAAGAGATGTATTAAATATTGCACCGCGTCTTTTGGTTTGGATTCCATAATAATATCGGAAAATTTCAGCTCTTTATTGGTAGATGCGGGGGGTGGAATGTATGGGATAAAACCAACCATTTTCACGCGCTGCACTGTAAATGAGACAGGATGAGGGTATACTATCTTCACATGGCCAAATGAACCTGCGAGGACTTTACCTAGTATATAATCTCTCAATTGCATTGCCTGAGCATATCTATTTTCATCGTTTATGCCAGGAAAATTCACGGATGAAATACCAGCTCCCCTGATATAAAGCTTCCCGCGCTCCCCTATAACAATAAGCTTACCCGGGATCTTTTCCAACTCCTCTAAGCACGTATTTATAACCTTGAGATTCAGGCCTCCCAGAAATCCAGCATCTGAGGTAATCGCTATAACTGCCTGCTCCTTGGTCTTTGGCCTTAAAAAATTGTGATTGATATTTTTAGTATCTACAAATTCAAAAAAACTTTCGGCGGTAATTATAAACTCCTTAAAAGAGTTTATCTTTTTTTCCAATATCCGGTACTGTGATACGGCTATGGTCTTTAAGGTCTCTACCAGATTAGAAAGATTGACATTAAACTCCATGTCTTTTTTTATGACTGAAAGCGTCTTCATCTTTCCCTCTTAAAATATTCTTCAAAACAGTTATCCATCTTGCCTTTTAAATCATCTGTAAGCTCTTTTTTATTTCTAAGTTCCTTAAAAAACTGCGGGTGACGTCTTTCAATAAGGGTGCCTATATATTTCCTGAATCTCTTTATCTGCTCGCCGGTCAGGACATCTAAAATCCCGCGATTTAACGCATATAGATATACTATTTGATACTCCACACTAACAGGGGCATTTTTGTCCTGAATAATAAGCTGATTTATTGCTTCGCCCCGTTTAAGCTTAGACTCGGCATCTTTAGATATGCCTGTTGTGCGCAGCTGGGTCATCTGCAATATCTCTCTATATTGGATATAATCCAATCTAAGTGTTTTAGAAACCTCTTTCATGGCTTTCCATTGTGCCTTGCTGCCTATACGCGAAACAGAAAGACCAAAATCAATAGATGGTTTAAAACCTTTATTAAAAAGCTCCGTTGAAAAATATAACTGACCGTCTGTCATAGAGATAAGATTTGTAGAGATATACCCGGTAACATCGCCTTGCAATATATCAACTATAGGTAAAAAAGTCATTGAACCATTACCCATCTCAGCGCTTAAATAACCAGCTCTTTCCATCAATTGCGAATGAATATAGAAGATGTCTCCGGGATAGGCTTCTCTACCAGGGGCGCGTTCAAGAAGAAGAGATATTTGCCTATATATCCAAGCATGTTTAGTCAGATCATCAAATACTACAAGAACATCCTTGCCTTTATGCATAAAATATTCTCCTAGCATACAAGCCGTATAGGGGGCTAGATATTGCTCACCTGTCGACAGGGCAGCAATACCGCTTACTACTATTGTATAATCAAGCGCCTTTTTCTGATTCAGTAAATCTAAAACCTTCTGAAGACTTGAATAAGGTTTTCCAATAGAGCAATATATACATACCACATCTTTCCCTTTTTGATTCAATATGGCATCTATAGCTACAGTAGTTTTGCCAGTAAGTCTGTCACCTATGATAAGTTGACGCTGTCCTTTAGCAATAGGTATAATTGCATCTAAAAGCAAAGTACCTGTTTCAAGAGTCTTGGAAACAGGCATGCGCTCCATTACCCCAGGCGCAACCCTAAATACAGGGGAGCATTTATCTGATACTATGGGACCTAAACCATCCTGCGGGTCGCACAATCCATTTATCACCCTGCCTACAAAGGCATCTGAGACAGGCAGATTCAAAAGTAACCCTTTATTGTAGACCTCGTCTCCTGCGCGTACATTGGAACTATCTCCTAATGCAAGAATTTGTACCTCGTCTTGGTTAAATCCTAGAACCAGGCCTTTCAGAGTATTGGAAAATTCTACGATCTGGCCATTTGCGCAATAGGGAAGCCCCTTAGCAACTACAACAAATTTGCGTACCGATTCAACATACCCTACTTCTCGCACATCAAAAATAGCATCTGAGCCATTATTAAGAGGTTTGGCGCTACCCATCATCAATCCGCTGCCTCCGCTTTAACATCCTTGATATTTTTCATAATCTTATTTTTGAAACTTCCGTCAAAGACAAGACTCCCGACACTAACAATGATACCCGCAACTATTTTTGGATCCACTACTTCTTCCAGTTCAATATTGTGGCTGACCAAGGTCTTTAATTTTCCAGATAGTTCTTTTTTTTGTTGATCACTCAATGTAAAAGCAGAGATAATCTCTGCATGCTTTATATCTTCTGACACAGACAAGCCATCTCCCTTATTAAAACCGCTTCTGATTAACTCTTCCACCCAATGTAAATGAACATCCCGCTTAAAATGTTCCGGCAAAGCAGTCTGTATCAATTCACAGGCTTTGTCTATAGCTTTTTCCTCAACCTTTCTGTCAAATTCAGAAAGTAGATTCTGTTTTGATCTATCTGCCTGATGTACGATTTCTTCACTCTGCATATGAGCCTGTTTTAAAATTTTGTCCTTTTCTACTTCCGCCTCTTTGATAATCTTTATCCTTTGCATTTCTGCTTCGTTCTTAGCTTTAGACACTATATGCGAACATTCTTGTTTTGACTTTTCTGTTTTTTCAATTATTTTTTTTTCTCTCTTGCTGTATTCTTTATCCAATCCTTCAAGATGTTTAGTAGCTGAGGTAACATTTCTGCTCAATATATGCCTCAGAAAATATATAAGCGTTACAAATATTATTACTTGGAAAATAATTAATGGTATGATAAGCATTTTAACTCCTTTTTAACCACAGAGAACACAGAGAATTTACTGGTTTTTTAAAAAACTAACTCTCTGTGTTCTCTTATTAAATAGTTTCTCCTTGTAATAGCCTTATTATTGATACTTGCCTTTTTAAATAAATAAAATCCTAAAAACTTATAATAAACCCATAAAGCTCGTTTTATTATATTCTTTTATATATTTAGTACTATGCCACGTAACAGAACTCTCTTGAGGTCACAGAGAAAAAACCCTAACAAACTCTGTGTCCTCTGTGGTTTCTTTCCTTATCTGGCAAATAACTGAAACGCCACCAATACTACAATAATAGCCAATGTCTGAGCAAACACAAGCGCTATAATCAATGCTGTAAAGATCTTAGGTGCTGCAGAAGGATTTCTCCCCAATGCAGTTATGCTTGCATAAGTAGAAACTATAAATACAGCGCATGGCCCTAAAATAGCCATTGCAAATATAAAAAAAAGCGCAAGATTTCTATTCATTAATTTTCTACTATAACTGTTACTTTGTTTTGACCTGCCTTGACAAGACCTCTTTTTATAGGAACCTCGGTTTCATCTATATGCACTGTCCCTCGTATTAAGCGACCCAAAATACGCTTATGAAAAGGCAATACCTCAAATATGCCATATTCACCAGGAACAATAACGCTCTTTGCCTGCCCCTTAAAGATAATCTTATTAGGAGTTAGTACTATAATATCTAGAAGCATTGCAAGTTAGCTCTCTTCGATCGCAACTTGAATCCCAAATGTCAAATGTCAAAATCCAAATGAATGTCAAATATCAAATATCCCAATTCTTAGATAGGCCTGAAATTGACCTTGAGCCTGTCTAAGAGTTAATTTGTCATTTGTCATTTTTTAAAGTTCCGCATAATAAAAAATGACTACACTGACAACTTCCTTAATCAGTGTAATCATTTTTAGAATCAGTATAATCAGTGATATGTAGTCATTAAAATAAAGTGTAGCCTATTTTTTTACACAATGCAACATTTAATAGTGTTTTTTATTGTTTCTTTCATGATTCGGCCTCTTTGTCTTTTGACCCTTCAGGAAAAGAAGCTTTTTTTGCCTCTGAAAACATCTCCTTACCCATTCGAGCCTGATGCTGCCACGTAAAGAACAGCACACCTGTCAGAAGACCGAGAAAGATTATGATTATGAATATAATTATCCATGTCATTGCCTTTGAAGGAGAATCCGATGTTACACTGGTATCCACGAGCATGTCAGGAGCCATAGGACCTCCAGCCTTAACAAAGATCTTCTCCATCCTGGCAACGTCTTTATTAATATCTTCCACAACCATGAGATTCTGGCGATATGTACCTATGTGACGCTGACGACTGATAGATTCGTCCGCCTGTGAAGTGCTTATGTATTCCAGGCGAGAATAAACCGTATCAGCAATCTCTTCTGCCTTAAAATAATACTCTGTATCCTCTAATTTACTAAGGATCGATTCTACGCGCGACTTAATATCAGAAATATCCTCATCAGGTATAACCCATATATCCTCTATCTCCACTTCAAATGTCTTTATCTCTGATGGCAGAAGCTCAACATCCAGCTTATACACATAGTATATAGCATTTGCTGAATCATACTCTATCTCAAGGCCTCCTGTATCCATAATATCCTCTGGCCTTACTTCTACAGGTAGATTCTTCTTGATACTCACTTTTTGAGATTTGGTCTTTGAAGGATTCATTGTTACTACCCTGAATACCACAGAACCTGATTGTAAATCAGTCATTACAACAGGGTCATCTACACCTCCCATTTTGGACTCAAATGCGCCTGTGAGAACCTCTACAGCAGTATCAATTGATTCTGTTTTATTCTTCATCTCTTTCATGGTAGGGGACTCGTCTAACGCTGTCTTAAGTATCGTACCCATGTCATAACCTTCGTCTCCTGCCAAGGTCAACAGCCTGTCAGACACCTCATTAATAGCTCGCGTCATTTGCGATGAAGGTCCTTCCTTTTGCATGAGCTCAGGTATTGCATCTACAGAATCCTTGAGGTTCTTTAGGGTAAGGGCTATATTAATACTCTCTCCTGAAATTAAAACTGCCTCAACTGCCTTTATTGCGTCCAAGGCCTTCTTAGCAGCTCTTTCTGCTTCAGGAGCAGCAGCAGCAAGTCCTGCAACAGTTGTCATACTCATTGACTCAACCATACCTGAACCTGCCAGCAAAGTGCTTGTTTCCTGTTCGCTGATAATATATGTATAAGCCTTACCTACAGGAAAGCTGGAATCCGCGTCTATCTTATACTGATAAAGACCTGAACCTACTTCGGCCATGACCATGCCACTTTCAATGCTTTCTCCGTCAGGATCAAACACACTTACCACAGGCAACAAACCAGACAATCCTATGCACTGTATTGTTATAGTATCGCCTGTTAATGCAGGATCAGGAAACGCGCTGGAATCCCATTGATATTTACTGACTAAGCCTGAACCTGTGACCAAGCCTCCTGTAGTCGATTCAACAATCACATAGGAATATGCTCTGCCTGCTTCAAAGTTATCATCTGCAATAAATTGATACAGATATACTCCCGTACCACCGTCACTAAGTGCAGTTCCCGCGATCAGATCTCCGCTGGCATTAAAAATTTCAAGATACGGAGCTAAGTTTGGCTGACCCTGACAGCTTAACGTTACTGGATCATTAGTCAAAGCAGGGTTTGGAGACAAAGTAGCGCTCCAGGAATACTTAAGAGCTGTTTCTTCAAGGGTCGCGCCTGCATCAACTGCCTGTTCAGCACCAGCTTCTAAGTCTTTAATCGCACCTTCCGTCCTGGTCTCAAAACTGGTCATAGTATCCGAGACAAGGTCTGTCATCTCAGCGGTTTTCTGTTCAATAACCTTTATCTGTTCAACCATCTTGTCTTCGATAAGTGCTTTTTGCTCTTCAGCTATCTCTATCATAGCATCTGTTTTAGTATTAATTATCACTGTCTGCTCTTGCATCTTAGTGTCTATAACGCCTGTCTGGACATCCAAAGTGGCCTGAAGTTCTGTATTAACTTCTGAAATCGGTTTATCCAAGACAGATCCAACCTGTGAAACCATCTCATCAACAGCGTCTTCCACGTCTTTCATCTTTTGAGGTATGTCAATTGTAAAAGAAACAGGCGTTGTAAATGTAGCGCCTGTAGTCAATCCAAGATAGGTTGCGACAACATATACGTTTCCAGCCTGCAGCGTATCATAAGTAGTCGTGTCTATTGTATACGAGGTCGGACTCCATACCTGCTCAAAGAAACCACCAAAATCAGACGGCCTGTCTATCTCGCTTGTCTTATAAGAAGCGCAATCGCTTATTACATCATCCATTGTACGTACCTCACCAACACGATCGCCAATCCACAACTTTGTATCTTTTGGAACATCATCATGATACAAGAACTTATTGTTTGTTTCATCAACTAAAACAGTCTTTCTTTTTACCCTGTCTAAGCCATCGTATATAGTGATATCTACGATGATGCCTCCGGAAACTAGGGCTCCATCTCTCTCCAACCATGAAGTAGCGCTCAAAATATCATTATCAACATCATAGGCAAATTCTGAGTACGCCCTCCAGATATGAACAACCAGAGTTTCCATTGTTCTATAGATAGTCCTGTCACCTCTCCATTCCTGGGCATCCTCATCCCAGCCAGTGAGATATACCTCTACTATAGTACCGAAATCCTGATGACTCCATGTTGTTTCCCAGAAACCAGCAGGTACTTCATGCGTAAGAGGCGAAGCAAGTCCGGCAGATTCCCAGCCTGTTGTTTCGCTAACAGCCAATCCTTCAATAGGCTGGTTAGTCACAAGATCTCTTATATCCCAGGTAATTACATAATAATCTATCTTCATTGTATCCACGCCGCCTGCTGCAACAGGGCCTTCTACGTATACCTCATGATCATTATGATCGTATATACGTATCTTAACTGTCTCGTCTCTATCATCAGGAATCTTCCAATCAAATGTACCGGTATTATCAATGTCAGTTGCTTCTACGGCTGATGCATCAGCTAAAGGAATCTCTGTCACAAAATCATCCTTTGTATAAACCAGGTCTACCTTTGGCATTGTTCCAAAAGAAGTCCATGAAACTTCTCGGATTTCATTTGTAACCCAGCGGCATTCATAGAAATCATCGCCTGAATCTTCAGGTGTATCATTGTCATTCAGCTCTACTGCAGGCGAAATAAGCGTAAACGCGCCCTGTATTTTAAAACTCTCGGATTCATCTTTTACAGTCTCGTCACGTTCATCTGCAACCCTTACCATACAATTAGTCGATATGGAGTCAGGAACTGTCCAGGTGAATAAATGCTCTGATCCTGCACCGCCACCACCTGCGCCATTTGCTACGATACCGTCATCCGGAGTACCGTATGTCTCTTTTATTGGATTAAACGGACCTGTCAAACCATTTATAGAATATGTTATTTTTACCTCAGGCATTGTACCGCCCCATTCCCAGGTAATATCGAATGGACTTTCAACATCCAACCTGTCAGTAGAGATAGGCGTCTTAACAGTCACATAACCAACTATATGGAAGCTTTCGCTTTCAGCTAATATGTCGGATTCTGTGCCCCTTGCATCTTGCACTCTCACTATTGCATCACCTGCTGCTTCATCCGGAATAGTCCATTCAAATGAATGCTGTGAAGCTGCGCCTCCTGCTCCTGCGCCATTTGCCACTATACCGTCATTAGCTGTACCATAGCTTTCAATAACAGGGCCAAAAGGTCCAGCCACTCCATTAGTAGAGTAAGTTATCTTCACTTCAGGCATTGTGCCTTTCCAACCCCACAGAACATCATAAGGCTGTCCTATATCCCATGAGTCATCTAACACAGGTGAATCAACCCACAGATCTCCTTTAATCCTTAAATCAGTCTGTGTGATAGCATATGCATCGTCATCTATGGAGCTCTTTACCCTTACTCTTACGTCATGAGAGATATCATCTGGAATCTGCCAGTCATATTCTCCATCATTCGGAGTAGACGCTTCTATCTCCTTGCTGCCAGGGAATGTAACACCATTGTCTGTTGAGTAATGCAATGATACATTTGTCACAGCCCCTACACAATCCCAGGAAATAGAATAAGTATCGCCTACTACATACTCATTCTGCGGTGCCTCATCTATGCTAAAATCAGCCCTTGCCTTTGCCTGCCCGGAAATTCCATATGCATTATCCGGATCCAATGCATCTGCAACCTTTATATAGAAGTTTGGAGAAGGAGTAACAGGATACTGAGCATGATCAGGATCTAAGAACCAGTTAAATGTAGCTGTCTTATCAGGATCTGTTGCATAACCTGTAACAAGCTGTATCGGATCATAGTTAACACCGTCCAATGAGAAGTACAGATTCATGCTGTCAACTGTTCCTGTCCAACTCCATTCAATATCATAGCTCTGTCCGATGTCCCATTTGCTGTAATCACTTGCATCTACCCTGTAAGGATTGATTATTGTAAACGAAGCAACTACTGGAAATACTGCTGTTGACTCATCTACTGCTCCACTTGTATCGTCAGGATCTGCTACGCCTACTTTTACATTGTCATTGATAAAATCTGGAACTGTCCAAGCGTAAGTGTGTATACCGCCCACTGGCTCCGGATTTGAAACAATACCAGTACCTTCATCTATGCCACGTTTCAAACCAACAAGGTTATCAAAGTAATAGAGATATATATCATCAGTATCGCCATCCTGCGTCCATGTGATGTTTACGGTATCTCCTACTTTGATCTGTACTCCGCCGTTTGGTGATAGCAAGTTTATGATCGAACGGATGCGGAACTTTCCAGATATAGCATTTGTGCCACTCAAGTCCGTAGAATCAGAAACTCTTATATAACAGTCATCTGAAACAGCGTCTGGTATTGTCCAGCCAAATGTATCATTGTTGGTCGTAGATGTTGCAAGCTTTGGAGTTTCCCAAGTAGACGTGCCATCCTTAGAATATTCTATATCTACATCATCTATAGGGCCATAAGTAGTCCAGCTTATAGTCTGAGGAGTTCCATATGCGTATGCTTCTCCTCCTGAAGGCTCGTCTCCAGCCTCAAACACGATGCGCGGTTTAATATCAAAGGTGTTAAGAGATATGCCTTCAACAGTACCATCGTCTACATCATACACCCTTATAAGTGCATCGCTTGACTTAATATCAGGTACTACCCAACCAAATGCTCCATCATTCACATGATCTGTCCCACTCTGTGGATTGAGAATATCATGAAAAGCCCCTGAATACCAGTATTGCAGTCCTACTGTCGAGATAATACCTTTTGTTGACCATAAAAGTGTCTCAGTAGTGCCACATCTAAAAGTATCTTCGCTAGAGGTAGTTGGGAAATCTACAGTGAGTCTGCCTTTAATATCAAACTGCGCAGACTCTTTTAACGCATTTGGATCAGTAGAAGATACGATCTTAATAAGTGCTTCATCTGTTCTTGCAAGATCAGGTATCTTCCACTCAAACGTGCCGTCATTTACATAAGGCCAAGTCTCTATTGGATCTACTTCATCTAAGACCTGGTACCAGTCGTCACCATCATTAATAGAATAATAGATCTCTACATTTGGTAGAGTACCATCTGAAGTCCATTCTATGTCTACCTCATCCTGCGAATACCAGGTCGTAGAACCAGTAGGAGCGCTAAATAATATCCTGGGTTTAATGGCACAATTATTTAGAGATACATCCTCTACTAATTGGTCATTAATATCAGATACCCTGATCTTGACTTCATCATCTATGGCATTAGCCACTTGCCAAGAATATAATCCATCATTATCAGTTGAATTTACAATAGCTGGCGTCTCCCATGTTGACCCACCGTCAATAGAGTATTCTAGTTTTACAAACTGAGTACCTGAGCCTCCTGTATCACTGGCCTCTGAATGCCACTCGATATTTTCAAGGTCATTTACCAGAAGTGTCTTTATATCATCTACATCATCTGTGCCATTAGGCCTATCCAGAGTAATGATATCGTGAATGGTAAAGAATTCAGAATAACCAACTGCATCAGGATCATTAAAATCAGATATCTTTATCTTCACCAAACTATCATCAGTTCCACTAATAACATTAGTAACGCTTGCCCATGGATACTGACCTGAATTAGCTATTCCTGTACCTGGATTTGTTAATTCAGCCCACGTAGCATTCTCTTCATCTGTGCCATCAAGCGTATAGAATACATGTACAGTAGTTATATCTCCAAGTGTTGTCCACTTAATGGTCTTTGAAGAATTTACCGGCCAGCGCACACCTGCAAGAGGACTGTCATCGCTCACACCGCTTCTATCTACAAAGCTAAATCCGCCTCTGGCAGTAAATAGGCCACTCTCTACAGTAACATTTTCGTCTCCGACGCTAGTAATCTTCACACGTACATTATTCTTTCCGATTGCGTCATTAGGCAATGTCCATGGGAACTCTCCGAAACCATCTTCCCCTGTAGTGTCTCCGACTTCATAACCAACCGTATCTGCTGTAACGCCTGTAGTGATTTCATCGGGATCCAGGACGCCATCTACAGAAAATTCTATCTTTACTGTAGCGATACTACCGTGCAACTCCCATTGTATCGCATTCTCTGTTCCAATAATCCAAACATCATTTGTAACAGGACTTAATATATCTATCTTTCCCCGAATCTCAAAATCAGCAAGCGATTCATCTCCTACTGTATATTCTGCGGGATCTTCATCTAATATCTTTACTCTTACAGAACTATGCATAGCGTCAGGAATAGTCCATGCAAAGCTTTGATCGCCTGCAGGTACTCCTCCAGTAGTTGTAATATCCTCATCGTAACTCTGACCGCTATTTATAGAATACTGTAACTTTACATCGCCAAGAGAACCACGAGTAGTCCATGTAATAGGCACCACCTGATCTACTTCGTATATGGCTCCGCCATCAGGCGCTGTCAGGTCTAAGCGACCTGCGATAATAAAGTTCTCTGAATCATCTGTTACATCGCTCTCGCCAGCGTCTCTATTAATGATCCTAAGGACAACTGTATCATTAATAGTATTAGGTACTATCCATAGATATTGACCTATGCCTGATCCAGGCGTAGTCTCAGCATCCCAGTATGGAGGAGTATCTGTAGCTGCTGTATCAGGTAAAGCTGTAAATCCTCCTCCGCCATAAGAATACTGCAATTCCACTTTTGAAATCGTACCATCTACAGTCCACTGTATAGGATACTGTAATCCTGCTCCATCAGTAACTAGATTAACAGGTGCTACATCATCCAATCCTGGAGCAGTTATTGCTAGTCTGCCTTTAATGCGGAATGGGTCTGATATAGCATCAACACATGGCTTAGTCTCTGAATCATCATTGCTTGTGATCTTTATCCTATGCGTAGAACCAATATCATCCGGAACTTCCCATTCATAATTTAATCCGGTCTCTGCAAGCGCTATCGCAGTATAATCTTGTTCCAGCCCTGTAATCGAATGCCATATTCTCACAGATGAAATTGTTCCATCCGTAGTCCAGGATATGAATTCATCATCTCCAGGCACCCACTCATCAGTAGAAACAGGATGCTCGTCAATGGATATCACTCCTCTTATACTGAATACATCCGATTCATCGTATTCAGTTGGATCCGTTGTAACAACCTTTACCTGCACATTGTTGGATATGTGATTAGGTATTGACCATGATTCTCCCGTAGTACCATTTGCTGCCGGAATATCTGTGGCTATATCGTTTCCAGTGTAATCTCCGCCATCATATTTATAATAGATATCAACATTGGAAACAGGTCCTCTCTTTATCCATGTAACAGTCTTAGGACTATTTACATCCCATTCACTATCCTCGTCAGGAGAAGTTACTTCTATATATCCTCTGATCTTAAATAGACCTGACTCAAGGATAGATGTCCCGTCTCTTGTATCTGAGATCTTTATCTTGACGGTCTCTGAAAGAATACCTGCCTGATCTGGTACCTCCCATGTATAAGTACCTATATTGGAAACGCTTGTCTCTATAGGTGTGGCTTCCCAACTATCATCACCGTGTACATCATAATCTATGCGTATAGTTGGCACTACACCATTGGTATTCCATTCAAAGGTCTCATCTTCTCCTACTACCCAGACCTTTCCACCTGGATTTCCAAAACCGCCTGATGAATCCCATTGCCAGTTGGCTTTGAAAATGAATTCTGGCGATAAGTCAAATACCAGCGGATTATCACTATCTACTATCTTAATAACAGTTGTAGGAGAAAGCACATTAGTAGCTTGAGGTGTCCATGGGAAAGGACTGTCAACTGCTGTTCTGTCTTCAGCAATTGTATACGGGAATAACGTACCTCCATCTACGGAATAGAGAATATCTACATCCTGCAGAACAGCTCCTGTCTTTGTCCAGTTAATTGCAAAATTGTCTCCTACCTTAACCGGAGTATTATAATCCGTAAGATCTGTTATTGTTATACTTCCTCCTATCTGCGCCCTGTTGGATTGAGAGAATACATTATCTGGATTGCTCTCATCCATTACCTTGAAGTATATCCAACCCATATCATCTGGAACAGTGGCCCAGGTATAGACTTGAGTTGCTGTATGGCCTGTGATAACTTGTTTTTCAATCGGGAATGATGGTGTAAACTGAGGGTCTGCTGAGACATCATATCTTATTTCCACAGTACTGATGGTTCCATCCATATCCCAGAAAAGATCATTGGTCTCGCCTTGCTGTTCTGCGCCAACTATAAACATCTGATTTAAAGAAGGTTTGTCTGTTTGGAATGTTATGCGGCCGCGAACAACAAAAGTACCGCTTATGTCTTCAACAGTGCCGGTAGGATCATCATGGTCTTTTATTCTAAGTTTTGATGTACCAGAGATCTCATCAGGAACTGTAAACCCGCTAAAAGACTGTTGAGAACAATCATAGCCTGCAGCATCTGTCAAGACAACCCAGTCATTATCAGCTTTGTTGCGAATATAAATATCTACCAGTGAGATCGGACCATCGTAAGACCAGGTAATAGTCCTATTGGTATCATTTACATACCATACCTGGCTAGGCGTATCGACAGTAAGAGCGCCTTTTACAGTCATGGTGCCGCTTGTATCCAGAACATCTGTATCAAGCGTAGTACCGCTATTATATTGTACAACTCTGATCTTTACATTAGTGCTGATTGGAACAGGATCTGAACCTGCTTCAACACTACTGACATCCCAGTTATATGTTTGTGGGGTACCATGTGTTCCTGCACCTGCTATTTTAATCGTAAAGTATGTACCAAAATTATCTATTGAGCCTATTATGGCCACCTGATTATCAGGGAAATTGCCATAAGGTGTCCATTGTATATTTTCATCTATTCCTACGATAAATGTCTCGCCTCCTGTTGATGAAGGATAATCAAGTGTAATCTCGCCTTTTATCTCAAAATTCTCGGATATAACAGTAGTATAGTCTTCCATACCAGCCAGATTATCATAGACCTTAATATTTCTGCCAGTGCCTATAATACCCACTGCATCTCCGGGAATTGCCCAGTTATACTGAGTAGCAGTAGCAGTATTAACTGTATCGATCGGAGTCCACACTACATCATCCAGGGTATACTCAATAGCAACGGTTGTAATGTCTCCTGTAACAGCCCAATCTATGAAGCAATACTCTGGAACATCTCCGCCATACACTCTCTTAAGTGCGTCAGTCGGAACCTGAGATGGTTTTGGACGTAAAATCTCAAGCTCGCCTTTCATAAGTATCTGATCACTCAAGCCATATACAACAGTGGGTTCATCAGACTTAGCTACCTTGATGTAGAAATCTGCGCTAAGAGGTATGCCGCTTGTAGGTATGGTCCAGTTATAAGAACCGATTTTATCTCCGGCATCTACAGGAGCCGCTTCGTCATCAGACGGACCATATGGATATATTGTAGTCCCCTCGTCTATCAAGGTCCATGAACCTGACGGGCCAGTACTTGAATAATACAACCCTACTCCAGTAAAATTACCTTTGTACGTCCAGGAAATAGTTTGAGTGCTGCCCACTAAGATCCCTGTTCCGGGATCAACAGGTCCCGTAACTGTGATCTTTGGTCGAATATAAAACGTTCCTGTTCCCTGAACCTCTGAATTTGCATTATCTGGATCTGTAATCCTGAGTATGCCTCCATCTGTAACATCACTATCCAGAGGCGTCCATGGACAGCTTCCTGTGTTAGCAACAAGGCCGTCTAAATCCTGCAAGCCGGCAGTGCCTGGATCATCATCATCAAGGATCAATTCCCAGTCTCCATTCTCAGGTGTGTAATATTCTAGTTTTACCTTAAGCAATGAAGTTATATTATGATCATCCCAACTTACGTTTGTCTGTTCTTCTGCATAGATAATATCACCGTCATGTATTGTAGTATTATCATCATCTGGCTGAAGATCGCTGAATCTACCCATGATATTAAATATACCTGATTCAGCCCATGTACTGGTATTCTGAGAATCCACTATCTTAACCTGTACATTTTCAGAAACATGGTCAGGTACAGTCCAATCACATGCGCCACTTGATGCAAGAGCAGAATCATCTTCTGTGCCAGGATATGCGCCGCCGTCATATTTATAATAGACATAAACATTTCCTGTCATATTGCCATAAGGTGCCCATTGTATCTGTTTTGTTTCTCCTGCTTTCCAGTCTACTCCTGTAGCTGGCTGCGACAGGATAAGTCCTCCTATTATGTCAAATGAAGCTGATTCACCAGCTATAAAATCTGCATCTGTAGCATAAAAATCTGCGTCTGAAACCCTCACAACTGCATTGCCTTGACAAAGCGTAACAGGTAATGTCACGCCTGTTATCTCATAAGGCATGGTTTCATTAGCAGGTACGCTGGCCTTTAATTCAAAAGGCCATGTACCGCCGCCATCATAAGATAGATCCAGACGAACAGTTGAAACCTGAGCGCCTGTTATAGCCCATGTTACTTTATGCTCTTCAAGTGTTCCATTGAATGTCAGCGTGCCTGAACCTGTTCCAGCAACCCAAGTAGGAATAGGATTTACTGTTATCACAGGTTTTACAGCAAACTTTGCCGAATAAACAGGCGGCACTGTAGAATCACTGGTATCCTTGATACGTATATAACACTTGTCACTCTTTACATCTGTTACGCCGCCATTATAAGCACCTGCTCCCCAATTATCTGTTGACCAAGTGTGCGTCCCATCACCAAGAACTGAGGTAGCAATAGTTGTATATGAAGCTGTTGCTGGATCAGCTGCATCATATGCAAAATCAATGTCTACACTTGCAATGTCACCATTTGCCGTCCACTGTACAAGCTTACCAAGATCTCCTACGTTCCACACTTCATCTAATATCGGCTTGGAAACCGAGGTGATGGAACCTCTTATTTTGCATGGCTTGGCTGGGTCAGTTATTGAATAAACCAAGTCAGGATTTGCCGCGTCAGCGACACGAATAAAGAGCGTACTTCTGATAAAATCAGGAACCTGTGGCCAATTAAATGTAGTTGGAACTCCATCAGCTTCATTTGTCGCAGAAGAAGTTATGGTATCGCCTTCGCCTGTAAAGTCATACGATGTATTATAATCTATCTCCACTGTTGAAAATGTTCCTTGAGGCGTCCATTTGATTTGTTCACTTGTAGAGTTTACTACGTAGTTATGCTCCTGCTGATAAGGTTCGTCTATCTGTATGCGTCCCATAATCGAAAGAATACCTGATTGAGTATAAACTCTTGGATCATCCACGCTTTCAACGCGCACAATTACGCCTTTTCCCTGACCTAAATTATCACGCACAATGTTATCGTCTACGCTCCATGCCCATCCTGTTCCACCGTTTGCAGAAGTCATTGTGTGAAGAACATTACCTGAACTCCATGTCACACCTCGGTCAGTAGAATATCTTATATTCACATTGCCCATAGTGCTTCCTGTACGCGACCATGTTATTGCTGCTCCTTCGTCTACGCGCAATACATTCGGGAATGTTGCTGAATCAGCAGGGAAAGTGATATTAAAACCACTCAATACGCCCTGCACAGAGAAATTAGGCGAATCATCATACACTGTAGAATAGTTAGAATCTTTTACTCTGATTAATCCCTCGCCATTAGACAATATATCCTCATCTGTAGGTATGGTCCAAGAATAAGGAGAAGGATTTGTTGTAGAATCCAAATCTGTTGTTATAGGATATGCGAATCCATCTACACCATCATCTTTAGAATAAGTTATGTCTACACTATCAACCTTACCTGTTGCAGTCCACTCGATATCATTATTGGCTGTGCCAACTGTCCAGACCTCAGCATCAGTAGGTGAATTTCCATATGTAATATCTCCGTGTATTGCGAAGAGACCCTGTTGCCCCACTCCACCGGATATCGCTTCTTTTGCCGGTTTTGTCGGATCAGAAGATTTTATCCTGATACGGGCATTGGACGTTGCAATAAGGTCAGTGCATGTCCATTCGAACGAAGCAGGACTGCCTGTATTTGCCTTATCTGTAGTAATCTCTCTCCAGTTCAGGTCTCCGTCAACATCATAATGAATGTCAACATCAGTAACCGTAGAACCGCTAGGTGTCCAGGTAATCGTAAAGCCTTCATTGTAAGTTACGACATTTCCTGTAGCTGGTGTTAGTATAGTAAAGGTGCCGACTACGCTAAAGGCACTGGATGTATGGAGCGTATCTGCCTTGCGAATAGTATCTGCGTCCTCTATTTTTATTACAGCAGCGTCAGTTGACTTGTCAGGAACAGGGTTCAATACCCATGATAAATCTGATGCTGTAATATTATCAGCTTCTTGTGTCCAGCCATTACCGTCTTGATAATCTACGTAAATATCTACTTGGCTTATTGCTCCTGTATAATCCCAACTGATAGTAGCTGGATTGCCTATTACCCAATCACTAAGAGGTGTCGTAACGCCTCCTGCGCCAGTTCCGTCAGCAGGATCTAAACTACCGTGAATCTTAAAGGTGCCTGATTCTCCGTATACTTCTGAATTGGCATCGTCTACAACCTTGAATACTGCAACCTCTGAGAGATTGGCTGGAAGCACTACCTGGTTACAAGAGCCAACTGTGGTCCAATTTGAAATAGGATTACTTGGATATTCGCCGCCTCCAGCATTAAAATCCAAATAGATGTCAACAGTCGATACCCTGCTGCTGTCATGGTCATCCCATGAAACTGTATTTCCTGTTGATTCAGCCCTAAGGAGAGCGCCCTGAGCCGGTGCAGTTACATTTATTATAGGATAGACTTTGAATGCTCCAGATACCTCTTCATTGCCGAAGGCTACGTCAACAACCTTTATAACACATGTATCTGCCTTTGCATCCTGCACTCCATTAGCACCTGCCCAATTATCAGTGGTCCATGTGTTTGGTCCTGCAGCCGATGCAACACCTGAAGCTATTGTGTCGTTAAAATTAACACCATCTTCTGCGAATAATATATTTACAGAAGTAACGTCACCTGCGCAATTCCACGCTACTGTCCTGGATGGTCCATCTGCACCATCAGGGCCTCCATCTGCTACATTCCATGTAGCACCGGAAGCTGGTGAGCTAACAGAGGTTATCTTTCCCTTTATGGTAAACGATGCAGAAGAATCGCTCTTAACATCGTAATCCGTATCTGCATCCCTTACTCTGATTTTTCCTGCATCGCCTATGATTGATGTTGCCTGTTCTGCTATATTCCAGGTATAAGTTTCATCAGCTGCAGGTGTTTGGTTGACTATTGTATACTGATCTCCTGTAGTAGTAACAAAATCACCGTCACGATCTAAAATTATCCTGACGTTCGCTATGTCTCCGTGCAAGAGATTCCATGTAATAGCCTTGCTCTCGGTTATAGACCATTCTGGTTGCTGCGCATCAGGCATAGTAATCGCAAGCTGGCCTCTTACCTGAAATGGCAATGATTCAGCAATTATTGAAGGGTTATTTTTATCTTCTACTTTTATCTTGTACGCCTTTCCTACTAGTTCAGGAGGAGTCCATGCTTCGGTGTGATATTCTTCTGCGCCCTCAAAATCAACTGTACCGCCTACTCCCAATGCAGTAATAAGAACATCGCCTTCTCCTTTATTGTAATAGACTTTAACTCCTGCAATATTTCCATATCTCTTCCATTGAATATCTCTTTCTATGCCGCATTCATAAATATTATAGTCAGTTCCATTAGGCCATATGGCCTCTAATGAACCTTTTGTTGTGAATTGGTTTGAGAGTATGGCATGGGTGTATGTCTCGCGGCTTGCATCCAAAATCCTTATCTCAGCTGTAGGAGAAAGAGTTATCTGCGGAGAAGCACTAATATCCGCCCAACTCCAGCTTCCATTCAATGTATCACCCAGGCTATCTATCTCATCCTGACAGGAAGGAACTGCGCCTGATTCGTTAAGTTTAAGCCATGCAGTTTGATCATCAGGCCTGTAATATATATTTACGGTTGGGAAATCGCCCCATTTCTGCCACGTTATAGACTCTGTAGAATTTGCATCCCAGGAATCGCTGCTGTTAGGCCGTACTACCTTTGTTTTTGGCGCAATGGTAAAGGTACTGGTTATACCAGTTGCGGCAGAGTTGTCAGGATCAGTTATTTTTACCTGACAAACATTGTCTCCCATTGCAGTTATAGGAGGTGTCCAGCCATAGTTTGCGCTGTATGTAACTGTTGTAGTTGTATCTCCCTGCACATCATTTGACATATTATACCAGGTGCTTCCGTCTGATGTATACTCCATTACAACATCTGTTATTAACGCACCTGTCTTTGTCGAGGTAATATGAGTATCTCTTCCTGCAACAACTACAGTGTCCTCAAGATCATCAGCCGTGACTTGTATGCTTTCGAATTTACCCGAAACCTTAAAGGTGTTAGATGTATATTGTGTATATGCTCCTCTCTGTGCATCAGCGTCATCTATTCTAATAGTAGCGCTTTCCGTAATATAGTCGCCTACACCGACTTCGGATATATCATCAAATACCCATGAATCAGGCGAACCAGGAACAGTATCTTCTGTCTTTTGCCATATATAACTTGATCCATAATCTATATAGATTTTCACGCTTGTCATTTCGTCGCCGTATGCTGTCCACCTAACTTCTTTATCTGTATCTCCTATATACCAGTTATCACCTGATCCTGGATTATCATTATCTACTACTATCCTTCCGAGCACACTAAACGTCTCTGTCGAATCTCCATATACCTTGGTATCGAATCCAGTGTCATTATCCTGCACGCGTATCTTTGCGGCCTGATAACTTAAGGCAGTAGGTACGGTAATTGTAGCGCATGACTCGTGAGTCTGTATGTCATTCGCGACAGTGACGGAATCACTGAAGTTGCCAAGAGCTGAATAGACTATATCTACTGTATCGATCAATGCTTCATCTGATATATCGTTTTCTGTCCAGGTTACTGTCTGATTAGTTAAGCCTGCTCTCCAGATAGTGTGATCCGCGCCTTCATCACCTGCAGATGG
>JBHPHU010000018.1:0-25406 GCA_042571405.1 Candidatus Omnitrophota bacterium
CTTGCCTGTTCATCAGCATATATTACTGCTAAATTACTATCGACTATTTCTCTTTTTGCCCCTTGTATTTCTAGCATTCTTTTAATAGATTCGATTCTTTGATTAGAAAGTTTTGCTTGTTGCTTTTGTACTCCAAAATTAGTTAGTATTAAGGATGCTATTATTACCGTAAATAAAACAGTCGCAGTTATGCTCGTTATGCTCAATGTATTTTTTAGCATTTTATATCCCCTTTTCAAACAAAAAACCAACCCAGAATAATTCCAGATTGCCTTACATCTATGAATCTTTTTTCTGGCATTGCTTATCCTTCTTATCCCACCTAGCTAAAATCTTAAAAAATTCTGTAGTATTATATAGTATCTCTCTAGCGTCTTCTTCTGTTAATTTTTCTTTTGAATGTGGTTGCCAAGTTTTTATGGTTTTTGTAAGAGTTCTTTTGAATAAGTCATTACGTTCGTTGATTTGATTCTGGCTCTAATTCTATATGCCAACTACCCATGCCTTCTTGTTGACTAGCATACCCTCCGTCTAAAATACATTTCTCGCCATTTTTTGAAAGTTCAAATGTGCAACTTCCAATAAGCCCAAGTTCTTCTTTAGATTCTCCGTAATGACCTTCGGAATAGTAGCCTTCATAAAAAATGCCGTCTTTGCTCTTTAATTCAATAAACAGTTCCTTGCGTTGATATAGGTAATCTATCACAATCTCTTTACCCTCATTTCTAATAATAGCTAGTGTGATTTTATCCTTATCTGCCTTTAGCGAATCTGGATACCAACCTTGCCCTATATATCTCTGCTCCATTATTTTCTTCTCCAAAAAAAATCCAACCCAAAACTAAATAGCTCCAGATTGCCCTTACTTTGACCTCAAATCAATAACATCTACAATACCTTTTTTATCAAAGAAAATATAAAAATTCCCATAAGAAGTATTGTAAGTAATTCGAGGTGAACCATCAAAAGACTCTGCCATAAAATCATCAGGGTTTCCAAATTTCTCTCTAATTACTTTTATATTCTCTCGTTTATTAAGAGGGACAACATCTCCCTTGAAGCCCTTATAAAATAATGTCTTATTAGTAAAAGGGATTTCCTGTTTAGTGTCGTTTAGATAAATAGTTATAGCATAGCAATGGGACTGACCTGATTTTTCTGAAAAACCAAATTCAATACCATCTTTATAATAAGAATAAACTGAATATTCTGTATCTTCTGGATTCTTACCCATTAATGCAATTACATCTGCGGTACTCATAGAAATACCTATCTTAACTCCATTTACAGTCCCACTATCTAAATCGCAAACCAATTTTTCTTGATGTGATGATTTTATCTTTTTGCCTCGCAACGATGCTCTATCTTCCATCATTTCTCTACTAGGCATAATTTTTTTATTAGTGAACTTACCATCTTTAAACTCTAAAACTACTGAATCCCAAAAGTCTTGTTGAGAAGGAACAAATTCTATTTTCCCTTCGGAAGAACTATAAAAACCTGTCACATTATTAAATACCATATCTGTTATTTTATATAGTTTTTCAACGCTATCAATCTTTCCATTCGAGTTCAACAAAATCAAAATATAGCCTGCTCTATGCTGACCGTAAATTCGTTCAAAGTAAGCCCCTTGTCTACCTGCTATATTAGCCAGTAATGGCATTATGTTTTCTGTACTAGTGCCAGTCTCTACTATTGTATTTCCAAATACTTTCTTTTGTGGAGAAACTGCAAATGCAAAAGAAGATATACAAAAACTAAAAATAACTAACAAAATTACTATTTTGAATCTCATATTACATACCCCAGATTTTTACTGCATTTCTTGAAAATTCAACAGACCTCTTATCTACCTGTTTAAATTTAAACGTAGAAAAATTCTCATTAATTTCTTTTGTTAAGCGAATGTTTGATTTTTTATATTCTTTCTTTTTAGCTCTAAATGGATTATTAGATGCTCTAATATTTAATTTCTGTCCTAATAAAGTATAATTCCCTATCCGATTTATATATTGCTCGTGTTTTGTCAATGCATCTTTACCGAGATAGCTTATCCAGTCTCCAAACTCTTTAAGAGACTTTTTGGTATTGATTGTTCGTGGAATTATATGCTCTAAATGCACTTCGTTCCCAGAATTTATATCATATTCTCCTTGATTGCATATTAATTGATATTCAAATTGTTCTAAGACATATTTTGCTCTATCCTCATTACCTTTAAAATTATGAGTTGAAAATTTTACCTCAAATTCATTATCTTTAGGAAAATAACCTGTTAATCTAGCCTTCAGCTCTTTTAAAATGTTAGCATTACCTACTTCTGTAAGCTTAGGAAAAATATCATCTAATTCACCAGTTCTGTATTCGCATATATGTCGTCTCAACATAAACGATTCTATTATTTTTAATATTGGCACTATCTCTTTATTTTCAAAACCCCGTTTAAATATACTTAGAAGAAAAGTATAAGCTGGTGTAGACTCTATTCTTTCTAAGTCATAGAGATGCTGATTAATACTTTTTTCATCAAAGTTTCTATTTATTAACTTACTATATATATCCGCTGATTTTTCTATAGACTTAGCAAATTCAAGTATTGATATTTCATGATTCTTTCTTTTTAGTTTAGATTTCGAATCTGCATTGTCTGTCTTAGATGCCTCATCTTCTTCGGTTAAATCATCTTCTTCATTCTCGTATTCCTTAAACTCATTAAAAAGGCGATATTCGGGCAATACATTAGCCTCTTTTACAGTAGTTAAATAATATTTTTTAAACTCATAAATTAATTTCGAGAATGTGACCTTTTTTCGCAAAACCCCCATTAGATATTGCCTAAAAAAAGTATCTGTTTCTATGCCGTCTAAGCTTACAATTAAGTTTTTCCAACTATCTCTTACTTCTTTTAAAACACTGTCTCCGACTATTGAGGCATGACCAAGTAAAAAGTTTTTAATTATATCTGTTGGACTTAATTTAAGACCTCTGTTATTTATTGTCTCGAATAACTTATAGGCGTCTTTAGCCTTCTCTGTATCAAGCCTAACTACTATGGTATTGTTGATTAACTTAAAATAGTATTCATTAAGCCTGTCAAAATCATAATCTGTGACCCATTTTTTAAATTCTATATACGCATTCAGTAATTTTTTATTCTTTATTTCAGATTCGAAACCTGTGTCGTTTTCATTTTTTAACTTTAATACCTTAGAATAATCGGGTTCGTCTAAATCTCCTAATATAATTTTATTTTGCTTTTTACGAGGTGGATTGTAACTCATATTGCGAAAATATTCAATTCAAAACCCCTGACCTGTTTTTTGTAACATCTAAAACCAACTCGTTTGGTGTCTTATAACCCAATATCTTACGAGGATAGTTATTCATCCATTCTTCTATCCTTTTGACGTCTTTATCCGATAGCTTTGATATATCCGTTCCCTTGGGAATAAATCTACGGATCATCCTGTTTTGGTTTTCGTTTGTCCCTCTTTCCCATGAACTATACGGGTGCGCAAAATATACTAACGTACGTTTTTCTCCATCTAATCCGCTCCGCTCAATCCCTTCCCAATCTAAGAATTCTCTGCCGTTATCCAACGTTATGCTTTTAAACTTTTCTTTGAAATAACCACCATGGCTATCCTCTAACTTATTCAAAGCCCTTGATATTGAATCCTGAGTCAGAGATTTTATTTTTACTATTATCTCTTCCCTGGTCATGCGTTCGCTTAACGTAAACAGCCCGTCTTTCTTCCCGTTCCTCATACCTACTATGCAATCCCCTTCCCAATGCCCATATTCTAATCGATTATTTATCTCTTCAGGCCGTTCTTCTATACTTCTTGACCCTTTATTCTTTAAGCTTATTCTATTGACCTGTTTGTATTTACGTTTTCTGCGCTTGCGTTTCTCCCAAAGGGTCACATTTGTTACCCCTTCAAACACGTCTCTATCTATATAATTATACAACGTTTTCGTGCAAATGAGCTCCTTAAACTTACGCCTCTTTTGTTTTAACTCGCCTATTATCGCATCCGGAGAATATTTATACTTCAATATCTTCTGCTGGATATAATCGGCTAAGTCATTGTATTTTTCTATTTTTATAGGGTGAGCTCTGTTTGTTACTTTTTCCTCGTAATCAGCATGGGCTGTGTTTGCCCTATAGGCCTTATATTCGGTTAAGTCCGATTTTATCCTTTTGACCTCACCTCGTTTTATTTCACGGTATACCGTCGATATATGGCAGTGAAGCTTCCGGGCTATCTGTTTTGGATTCAGGCCGCTTTCCAGATAGCCTTCCAGCCGATACCTATCTCTTTCATTTAGATGTTTATACTTCCATCCTCTGGTGGTATAATTTATCTGCTCCATAGGCTCTCCTGTTTTTTTGTTGGTTTCATCACCTTACAAAATAACAGATTTCAAGAGCTATGGGGCATTTTTATTTCATTATTTTTCGCACTTACGATTACAATTCTCTTTTTGCTTTTTACGATTTAAACCTTGGCAATATAAATATACCTCTATTTCACTAACAATGTCTTTTTCGCCTAGCTCAACGAATCTATCCCTGATAGCTTCTAATAAAAGAGACAAGGATATTATTCTTTGCTGTCCATCTACTACCTCTAGCGTATTAATATTTGCTTTATGGGCCTCTGTTAGCAGTAGAATTGTTCCAAGGAAATGCGAATCATTCGCATCAAGCAAATTAATATCCTCAAACAGTTCAACCAACTGCTTGTTTCCCCAAGCATAGCGTCTTTGATAGGCAGGGATAAAAAATTGTTCATTTTTACTGCTTAAAAGCTGGGCGATTGTCAATTGACTTGGTGTAATTTTCATATTTCACCTCGTTTCTTCTTATCTCTTATCCTTATCCATTTCTCTTGTGTTCTATCGTATTTTTCCATTGCTCCTGTATATTTATTGACTCTAAAACCATAAACCCCTCGTAAATCATACTTATATTTTGGGACGCACATGTATGCTACAATACCAGCAATAATTATCAATAATGCTATTTTCCAAAAAGTTTTCCATTTCATATTCTTACTCCTATTATTTTATTACCCCTAGAAGTAAAAACTGAGGTGGTTAAAATAATATTAAAATTGGTAGAAGTAATTGTTTTTTATTCATTTTGTAATCACGGGTAATTCTTTGTCGCAATGTTTGCAAATTTTTGCTTCAATTTTTACAGTCTCTGCACAATAAGGGCACTTTTTTGTTTTATCAACAGTTTTGGATTTATTCGGCAAAGTTAAAATTATAAGAAACATCACTATTCCCACTACAATAGATACAATAACTGCTATGCTAATATACATTAGTTGGCCAGCTTTCCCTATATACATCTCAGGACTTGCAACTGGTAAAGCTACTTGTAAAAATAACCACATTGGCAGAATAGCGATAAAAGTAAAAAATCCCCAAAATGCCCCCGTCCTTTGCTTTACTTTCTGGGCAACAATTCCAATAATAATACAAGTAGAAACAACTATTAGTAATGGCATCTAATCCTCCTCTTCCGAAATCACAAAAACCAACCCAGATAAATTCCAGATTGCCCTTATATTATAAATATACTAAATCTTTCTTCATCTGCCACGCCCTTAAAGAAGCTTTTGTTGCTATTCCTTAATAAGATAAAGAACCCTGTTATTCAAATTCTATATCCGTGACCTTAGCAATAGCATTTCCTTCCTGCCATTCACTTGGAACAGATTTTGCTTGATAAAACTTTCCAGATTCCATTTGCCATATATAATTTGGTTTTAAAGGTTTATTATCCCCTAAAGAGAAGTCGCTTACTAATACAGGGTGGTAATCTTCTTCTGCAATTACATTGCCAGAAGAATCTTTGAAATACACTGTCACTTCAACCCTATTAAGTATTTTGTCCCCTGCATTTTTAATCTTAAATGTTACACCTGGTCTTCTTCCCTCAAACATACTATCAAAATATTTCGCCTCAAAATCATATAATTCAACGTTATCAATATACGATTGTTTTGATTCGAAAACTGTGATTTCCTTCTCCATTTCTATTTTTGCCATATTTGCAGTAACTTCCTCACTATCCAACTCTAAAACTTCTTCATACTTTTTTAATGCACCATACAATTTCTTCTCTTTTTGTAAAATTTTGGCTTCTTCAAGCAACGCCTTCATCTTCTTTTCTTTTTCTAAATTAAGGAAAACTTTCCATCCTGCTGGCTCTTTCACTAGCTCATATGACTGACTTGTTGTTACGAGGGGGACATCTTTATTTTTATATTTTTCTGCCATCATTTTAGACATATCTCCATTATCTTTTCCACTAAAAACTGACAAAAATGCTGTTCCCATCATATCTGAAAACATGTTCTCAACATCTGGTGTCGTAACATTAACTTTGGCTTTGGCAATTTCCCCATTTACAACTATGTCTTGTATCTCGTAGGAAATCTTTTCAGTGAGCGATAGAGTAAACGAGTCATTTTCTGCAGATTGTTTAACTAAGTATTCTTGTAGGTTAATTACAGCCTTATCTTTTTCAGAAAGATATTTATATGCTTCTTCATTTCTATTATGATAAAACGCATCTAGATATTTAGATAAAACAATTTTTGGAGCTATATTAGGTGTTCCACAGCCTACTATTATTAGGCTTACTAAAATACATACTATGAAATATTTTCTCATATAACCCCCTTAAAACGCAAAAAACCAACCCATAATAACTCCAGATTGGTTTTATATTATAAACACACTAAATCTTTCCCCATATACCACCCTCAATCATAATACTCCTTCCCTACCTAATAATCAACCCTTCTTATATGGGTCTTCCAACCTCAATCTCTTAGTCAAAACTCTCTATATTCCATCTTCCCATTAAAGCATAGATTTTGTCATTATCTCGCCATAAATAGAGTAACTTAGTATAATACATACTATCATTATTGGTTAATAAAAATCATAGACTGGCTGGCAGGAAATTATGACTATGGGGAATATTTAATAAGGAGAAAGTGAGGGTTATAAATACAATAAAAAATCTACATTACAAACGAAGGCATTTCTTCATCTAACGCCTTCATGCATTTTCTTAATATTTCAAAATACTTATCTCTGTTTATACCCAGTACCATTTCCTCTTTCTCTAAATATGGACCAATAATGCTTAATTCTTTTTTGTGATGTTCCTCATACGCATTACCATCTCGTCTTTTACCATATCTTCTATCTAATTCTGGATTAAACAACCTGTGGTCCATGACGTTTAATACCATTCCTTGTTTATAATTAGCTTTTTTGGTGTCAATATAAGGTAAATCATATTTATACCGCAACAATATATGCCATAGCTCATGACAAATAATTCTACCAATATTAAGCATACCTCTATTCCATAATCCAACTTTCCATTTCTTGTTGTCTATATATTTGAGAGCGGCTGGGGCAAAACGATTTTCTCCATAGGGTATTACACAATTTACGAACATAATTTCTATTTTATACGCTTTCTTTAATTCATTATACAGCTCTACAGAACAATCATGACAATGATTCTTGAAGTATGTACTTATTACCCAATCATGTGTAGAACTCATTCAAATCTTCCTTTTTATATATTATAACACCACGATTAAACACTGTCCAAAGTTTCAATTTTGTGCAAAATAGGATTTGGGGCAGGAAATTATGACAGGCAGACTACTATCAAAACTCAAAAGTACCCACTAAACATGCTTCTTCATCTTCTTCATTATATTTTGTTCTAACGCTGATGGTATCGGTTAATTTTAGTTCTGCATCTACATCAACATCAACGCCTACTGATGATTTTTGTTCTGAATTTTCAGTATTGCTCTCTGAAAGATTAGTCCAACCAAGTTCGCCTCTGCCACTATCTGGCGGAACTTCTATATTCTGTACTTCTGCTACAGCAGTTGAAACACACATACTCATTAATAGTATTATTAAAATATACTTGTTCATAAATGACCTTATTTCTTATTTAGCTTTTTTAATTCCTGTAGCATCTCTCCCATTCCAGTATAAAGCAGTATAGGAAAGACTAAAAGCCATATAGCATAGACTAATAGAGCAAGAGAAACCCCTGCCGTAAATATTGCAGTTTCCATAATAATCTCCTTTTTATAAATATTATACCTAAAACTCTATCGTACCACCAACACTAAAAGAAGTACCTGTAGCAAATCTACCTTCTACATTTAAAGTCATATTTTCTAATAGCTTTATATCTACTCCCACACCCCCTCCTACTTCATCTTCTGAATCTGAATCAAAAGTAAGAGTATATGTTGTAGGTGTGCCGTAAGTTATGCCGTCTGTATCTGCATTGAATTTATTGTAGAATACGCTGACGTACGGTGTAAGCATTAAATCTTCTGTAACGTTCATATTCATACCGAAAAAGCCACCTATTTGATATTCAGTATTTTTAAACTCTCCTGAAATATTACTGATAGTTGTGCCAGTTACATCTAAGCCATCTACGCCAACATCAAAGAATGATACATCGCCATTTAGTCCTACGAAATAATCACCAAAGTCATGTATTATATTAAAACCTCCTCCATATAATAAATCTCCTTCTGATTCTATTGTTACATCTTCACCTGTAGAGAATTTTACTTTTGCTTCGCTTATCTTACTTGTACCTAGTTTGGCATAGATATTAGCATATTCACTGATACCTAAGATAAGCTTTGCGTAGTACTGGTATATTTCTGTCATCTCAAATGAAGTAATGTTACTGCCTGATGTAGAACTGCCTCCTGATTCCATGTCTCTATCAAGCATAAAATTAGCTTCTGCTGATACAGCTGTTTTCATATTACCTATTGGAGTAATTTTATTACCCATACTTGAAGCATTGCATACTGTAGAGTAGAAAAATAAAACAACCGCTATTACTAATACTTTTTTAATCATGACTATTCCTCCCTTTTTTAAGTAGTTTATTTCTCCTGTAACTGACGAACTTATTAAATACCTCCTTTCCGTAATACCGTATTGTGCTTTTCTAATGTAAAAAAATTAATGTTTCTTGAAGCTATCTACTACCCTTCTTTTTAGTTCTTTTTCAGTCTTTACATTACATACATCAATGTCTAGTCTCTTACATGCTTTTAGTAATGCTCTTATTATTGAAGTTCTGCATAAGTTCTTACCGTTTGAGAATCTGCACTTCTTAGAAATAGTATCAAGAAAGCAGATGTGTTTCTTACTTAAATTACTGCATCTTCTGTACTCTTTAGTCATATCAATCTCCTTTGTATTGTCCAATTGTGCCTTTCAAAGTTAAAAAAAATTAACTCTTGTAACGTTTTATTGCTTTAAGTATTCGTTGAGTCAGTTCTTCTTCTGTTTTTACTCCTGATACATCTATTTTAAGATTCATGCTTGCGTCTAGTAATGCTCTTAGTATATAAGATTTAGGTAGTTTGTATCCACCTGATGACTTCATTTTACTGCTTAGCTCTTGAAGCCATTTATCCATGTCTTTTGTTATAGATATAGGTACTCTGAATAGTCCTTTTGGTACTTCACTTCTGAATCTACTCATTACGTCCTCTCTATTATAGTTAATTTATATCATATGCTGTTGAAACTGTCAAGTAGGTAATTGTGCTTTTCAAAATAGATGCTTTAGAAAAACTCGCCCAAGCTCTTAATATTTCTCTATCGAAGTTATTAGACTTGAAATAATGTAGACTTGGCTATAGAGTAGTTTTTATTCTTGTAAAGTTTCGAAATCTATATTTCTTTCTTTGCCCTCGTTATCTATAATTCTCAATTTTCCACCTACAATACTTATATTAGTAGGATTAAGATAATACACTTTTTTACCATCAGGTAAATCCTTTATATATTGACCAGGATTAAAACTAAGAAAAGTCGTACTTCCGCTTGCCATAACAATATTATTATATGGCGGAGGTGCATAATTATAATGTTTTTCAGGAGCATGAGGTTGCGTATTTTTTGCATAAGGGCACTTTTCTTTCTCTAATCCACAAAATAATATATCTGTTGCAAGAAAACCTATCATAATCATATTACACATTTTTGAATGTGGACACATAAGAAACTCCTTTTCAGCACTAAAAGAGATTAATACCCAATAAAAGAAAGAAATGCTTTGCCAGTATCCGAAATCGAAATTATGCCATCTTTTTGGACTAACATTCTATTTTGTAATAACACTTGTAATATAATTTCTCTTTGATTTTCATCTTTAATCATTGAGTTCCATATCACATGATACGTATCTTTTTTAATAGGAAATACTGAAATAGAAAAGTTTTTAAGAACATCTTTTGTCATGGGTGCAAAAAAGAAATTGCAATAGCTAAAAAACCAAAATAGGCTCTTTCGTTGTTCCTCAATCAAAATCCCTCTGACTGTTGATATAATATCCCCTGTTTCTTCATCCTTCTTAATTATAGATTGTTCAAGCTGTTTTATATATTTCTCAGTAATCCCTTGCTCTGTCTTTGTTAAAGTTATTTTATTTGTCTCTAGTTCTTTACTAGGAGTGGATGATTGCTTAGTCTTTATCTCTGTCCCACCAGGAAATTTAATTGAACAAATCTCTTTTAAAAATTCTGCCATTTCCTTTCTAAACTTAGTGCAAAGTAGAAATCCAAATATTATCATAACCACAGGCCATGAGATAAAAACTTTCAAATATTCCAAAGCTATGGATGGTGAATTAAAAATTAAAACCCAAATAATATATATCAATAGCAAAAGTAACAACAAAAATATAATAAGTTTATATCGTAGTTTCATATTAGCTCCTTATTTTCTAAAAATATCGTGCCCAAATCTGCCTCTATCTACTGCCTAAACAAAATAAACATATATCAAGTGTTAGTATCTATAATACCTCTCCTAATCACTTTTCTCAACAAAATTAATATAGACCGAAAAATAGACTAAAAAGACAGATATATAGCTACAGTGGTAGATTTTTAGGGTATGAGTTAGATGTGCTAATTTTGAGCTACAATCCAGTGACTAACCAGTGACTACTGTGTGTCACAATAGAGCATAATTCACGTAAATTGATGGTAATTGAGTTTTGGAAATATTTTCTGTTACTGATTGGATTGGTTAGAGTTGAGCACGAAATTGATGGCGTCCCCAACCGGATTCGAACCGGTGTCGTCAGATCGAAAATCTGATGTCCTAGGCCAGACTAGACGATGGGGACGTAGAGTTATTCTGCATCGGGGATAACACGAGCTACCGCTGAGACCCTGTCACCTGGATCTAATTTTATTATGCGGACACCTTGGGCTGCTCTGCCTGTGGCGCGGATATCTTTTACTGAACAGCGAACAATCATGCCTTTTTCAGTCATGACCATGAGTTCGTCTTTATCATTCACCATCCTAAGGCCTACTGCTTCACCGTTTTTCTTTGTCACAGTTACATTCTTTACGCCTTTTCCGCCGCGTGATTGCTTTCTATATTGGTCTATAAGGGTGCGTTTTGCAAACCCCTGAGACATGACTGTTAAGATCGTAGCATCCTTTCTTGCTATCTCCATCGCAATAACTATATCTTGTTTGCCAAGGCCTATGCCTTTGACGCCTTTGGCGCCTCTTCCCATGTCTCTCACTTGAGATTCTGGAAAACGAATAGCCTTGCCTTTGGTCGTGGCCATAAGTATCTCTTGTTTGCCGTCAGTCCATTTGACCTCTATAAGTTCATCACCTTTTTCTACAGTAATGCCGATTATGCCGCCTTTTCTTGGGTTTGAATAAGCCATTAAATCTGTTTTCTTTATCAGGCCGTTCTGCGTAGCCATCATAAGGAATTTTCCCTCTTCAAACTCCTTTACTCTTACACACGCAGAGACTTTTTCACCCGAAGCAAGATGCAGGAGATTAACTATTGCTTTCCCCCTGGCTGCGCGGCCTGCCTGAGGTATCTCATATACTTTTAACCAGAAGACCTTTCCTGTGTTTGTGAACACAAGAATATATTCATGCGTAGAAGCAACGAATAGATGTTCGACAAAATCCTCATCTTTCATGTCAATACCTGTTACACCCACCCCGCCTCTTTTTTGCTTCCTGTACGAACCAACCGGTAAGCGCTTTATATAGCCAGCATGGCTTATGGTAATGACCATGTCTTCTTCCGCGATCAAATCCTCTATTTCCATCTCTTCCATCTTTGCGACTATCTCTGTTCTTCTCTCGTCGCCATATTTTTTCTTTAATTCCAGGACTTCGTTCTTCACGATCTCTAGTATCTTTTTCTCGCTCTTTAGAATGGCCTTGAACATCTCTATCTTTTTGATAAGTTCAAGGTACTCCTTTTCAATTTTTCCTCTTTCAAGCGCTGTCAGGCGCTGGAGCTGCATCTCTAAAATGGCCTGGGCCTGTACATCGCTCAGGTCAAAATTTTTCATCAATCTATCTTTGGCGATCTTAGCGTCTTTTGACTCTCTGATCGTCTTGATAATTTTATTTATATTATCTACTGCTATCTTTAAGCCTTCCAGAATATGCGCCCGGCGTTCTGCCTTATTTAACTCGAACTGCGTTCTTCGTCTTACTATGATTTCTCTGTGTTGTATATATAATTCAAGGCATTCTTTCAGATTAAGAACTTTAGGTTTATTGTCTACAAGCGCCAACATAATAACACCGAATGTAGTTTCCATCTGTGTGCGCTTGTAAAGTTGATTCAAAATAATTTGGGCATTCTGGTCGCGCTTTAAATCTATAACGATCCTCATGCCTTCTCTATCAGATTCGTCTCTTATGTTCGAGATCCCTTCTATTTTTTTATCCTGCACAAGATCAGCTATATTTTCTATGAGTTTTGATTTGTTCACCTGATAAGGAATCTCAGTTATAACAATGGCTTCCTTGTTGCCTTTTTGCTGCTCGATGGCTGCCTTTGCGTGAAGCTTTAGACGCCCTCTCCCTGTTTCAAGTGCTGCTTTTATACCTTCCCTTCCGCAAATAATACCGCCCGTTGGAAAATCAGGCCCTTTGACTATTTTCATCAATTCCTTTATAGAAACGCCTGGGTCAGCAATAACCTTTACTATGGCGTCAACGATTTCAGTGAGATTATGCGGCGGGATATTCGTGGCCATGCCAACCGCAATACCGCTTGAACCGTTTATAAGAAGGTTTGGTAATCGCGCAGGCAAAACGCTCGGCTCTTCGAGAGACTCGTCAAAGTTTGGCACAAAATCTACGGTATCTTTATCAATGTCGTCGAGAAGTTCATCCGCGATAGAATCCATCCTCGCTTCTGTATACCGCATGGCTGCTGCTGCGTCTCCATCAACAGAACCAAAGTTACCCTGGCCGTCTATTAAAGGATATCTTAATGAAAAATCCTGCACCATCCGCACAAGAGAATCATAAACAGCTGTATCGCCGTGAGGATGATATTTGCCAAGACAATTATGCGAAACCATACCGTTAGCAATAAACTCGTGTTCGCCCTCTACCTGTATATCATAGGTTTTTTGCGGCGCAGATTTTTCTACCGAAACAACTCTTGAAAAATAAGTCTTATTTTCTACTATATCATCAACAAAATTAGAAAGAGGCGAGCCTATCTTTCTTAATTTTTCTCCAATCCCCCAATTTAAAACCTGACATTTTCTCAAATGTTTCTCGGCAAGATCAGTTGCATATCTAATCTTAGATCCTGTTGGATATTTTATCCCCATTCTGAATTTTTTGCCGCTTAAATCCTTATACCAACCACTCCCAATATGCCTTGTACTTAATTCAGCAAATATATTAGCTCCTGCATAAGGAATGAGGTCGTGTTGTGAAGGAATTGTTCGCTTAAAAGTCTTGCCAAGCAATCTAAGTTTCTTCAGCGCCTGGACACAATTAATCCTAGACGCCAATAATAACGCATTGGAACTTCTGAACTCCAGGCTATAGAACACTTCTCTGCTTTTAACTGCTCTCCCCGACACAAAGCTGGAGCTTGACTGTTTTGCCTGATATTTTTGACCAAAAATCCCTTGATGTTGCAAAAGTATTAACAACCCATCTATTAGCTCTTCGGAAATCGAGCCATAATGTATGACATTTCTTCTGCGATGAATACTGCCATCGCCCTCAATTAGTCCGGAAACAAAAGCAAAGATTACTTCTTTTGGAGACATGTATACTTGCTGTGGGATTTTTTTGGTCTTTGCTTTGCGGGCTTCTAAATGAAAGTTCACCATGAAAAAATCATTTATGCGGTTTCTATTAATCCTTACGGTGTATTGCTTCTTAAGCGGTTTCCCGCACTTTGTAAAGCCTTTGCATATTTTCGTCTCAATTGTTGGCTCATAATCAAATTCCTGCTTGAAAATTGAACACACTTTCTCCAAAACGCTTCTGCTGGCAGAACAAAAACCCATCCTATTTCTCTGCCGACCATTAGATTTTTCGACCCAACCATCTGATATCAAAAGACCCAAAACATAAGCTATGTCTTCAGTCAAATAAGCTGGGCATTTTATATCAGCGCTTTTCAGCTTCACCGAATCTTTGATTTCGGGATAGTGGGCTCTTGTAACAATGTAATCTTCTCTGGTTAATTCTTTTGCCTCTTTCCAGGCAAATTCTAAATCTTTGTCTAATACCTTGAATTTCTGCGAAGGCGTCACTATATTAACAGCCCCATTGTCCAGTTTAATCTTTAAAAGGTCTTTTTTGGGCATCTCATACAACTGCGTAACCGTCTTCAAGCTATGCTGTGTAAACACCTTATGGTCCCGCTTAACATCCTGAATAGGCATCAGACCTTTCTCAGTTAAGATAAGCGTGTCCCTAACAAAGCATTCACCAACGATTCTTGCGGATTTTTTGTAGGGCTTGCTGTGCTCCAGGCCTAGGTCCATCATTGCGTACAGAATCCGCCTGTGTACTGGTTTTAAGCCGTCGCGGATATCAGGCAAGGCCCTGCCTACAATTACGCTCATGGCGTAAGTGAGATAGGAGTTCTTCATCTCGTTTTCGATGTAAACCGGTATTAGTTTTTCGTTTTGCGCGTACATGTATGCCTTATTATCATTGCGAGGAGTGAAGCGACAAAGCAATCTATTTTTTTGAGATTACTTCGCTCCGCTCGCAATGACACTGGGTTCTAAATATCCAAATTCGTTACTTCAAGCGCGTATTTGTCTATAAACTGTTTTCTGGGTTCAACCTGGTCTCCCATAAGCACTGTGAACATTTCATTGGCTGCGACCGCATCCTCCATGGCTACTTTTAGAAGAGTGCGCGTTCCAGGATCCATAGTAGTTTCCCAGAGCTGGGTTGGGTTCATTTCACCCAAACCTTTATATCTTTGTATGTGCAATCCTTTTCTTGCTATCTCTTGTACATAATCAAGGCATTCTTTTAAGGTGTCTAGGCCTTTTATATCATCTTCTGACTCCATTGTAAAATCATTCTTTTTTGTACTCTCATCTGGTTGAAACACCTGCTCGATCTTAAAGCCCATTTTCTCTATTTTTTCAACTATTTTTTCTGTGTCTCTTGCCTCATAAAACTCCACTACATACCCACTCTTTTGGCCTATTTCAACATCCTTGCCTAGTTCTTTTTCAAGCTTTTTTATAGCCTTTGCCAACTCTTCGTCATCATAGAGAAATTGGGCTTCTCCCTCCACTTGTACCATATAAATCGGCAGTTTTTTGGTTTTCTTATGCCTAAAAGTCATGTATTGTGACAATTTCACCCCACGCCGCTCTATGGCCCTTGATAGCTTATCAAACCCCAAAACCAGGTTTAATAGCTCCTTGAGCTGCTTGTCTTTAAAAGTCTTTTTGTCCTTGACGCGTGTAAGCACCATACCTTCTGTGCCAAGGTCAAACAAAAAATCGTTCATCTGTTTTTCTGTTTCTATATACTCTTCGCGCTTGCCTCTTTTTACCTTGTATAAAGGGGGTTGGGCTATGTAGATATTGCCTTTTTCTACAAGCTGCGGCATCTGCTTAAAAAAGAGTGTCAGGAGAAGCGTGCGTATGTGTGAACCGTCACTGTCTGCGTCGCACATAAGTATTATTTTATGGTATCTCAGCTTCTCCAGATTAAATTCCTCTCCTACGCCTGTGCCAAGCGCGCTTATAATAGTACGTATTTCTTCATTTGCCAAGACCTTATCAAGTCTTGCCTTTTCTACGTTCAGGATCTTTCCTTTGATAGGAAGGATTGCTTGAAATCTACGGTCCCTACCCTGCCTAGAGGAACCGCCTGCTGAATCTCCTTCAACTATATACAGTTCGCACAAACTCGCGTCTCTCTCAGAACAGTCCGCGAGCTTGCCTGGCAGAGACGACGAATCCAATGCGCCTTTGCGCCTGGTGAGTTCTCTCGCCTTCCTGGCTGCTTCTCTTGCCCGCGCGGCAAGTATTGCCTTTTCAATAGCCTTATTCGCAACTGATGGGTGCTCTTCAAAATATGCGCTGAGATTTTCATTTACAATAGAAGCAACAATCCCTTCGACTTCACTATTGCCAAGCTTTGTCTTTGTCTGGCCTTCGAACTGGGGATTTGGTACCTTAACGCTTACTACGCATGTCAATCCTTCTCGTATATCCTCGCCAGAGATAGACACATCTGAAGACTTGAGCATGTTTTTATTTTTACAATATTGATTAACTGTTCTTGTGAGCGCTGACTTAAACCCGCTAAGGTGTGTGCCGCCCTCGATAGTATTTATATTATTCACGAAAGTAAAAATGTTCTCTGAATATGCGTCATTATACTGGAGCGCGATCTCGCACGAAACCGCATCTTTTTCACCTGCAAAATAGATTACCTTTTTATGTAATGCGTTTTTGTTTCTGTTAAGGTGCTCTACGAATGATATAATTCCTCCGGAATAGAAGAATTCAGCTTCTTTTTCATTGCCCTCGTGTTCTAGTGTTATCTTTAGGCCTTTATTTAAAAACGCGAGTTCTCTTAAACGGTTTGATAAAGTCTCGAATGAAAATTCTATGACGCCTTTAAAAATTTCCTTATCTGCCTTAAAAGTCACGCTAGTGCCTGTAGTCTTTGCCTTCCCAACCACTGTAAGCTTTGAAGCAGTCTTCCCCTGCTCATACTCTTGATGATAAACCTTCCCGTCTCTTTTTATCTCGACTTCCAGCCATTCGCTAAGAGCGTTTACAACGCTCACACCTACACCGTGTAACCCTCCCGATACCTTATAAGAGCGATGGTCAAACTTTCCCCCTGCGTGAAGTGTGGTTAAGACTACCTCAACAGCAGGCTTTTTCTGCGTCTTGTGTATGTCCACAGGTATGCCGCGGCCATTATCTATGACGGTGACACTGTTATCCACGTGGACGATTACGTCTATTTTATCGCAGTGGCCCGCCATTGCTTCATCCACAGAGTTATCCACTACTTCATACACAAGATGATGCAGACCTCGCGCTGAGATATCGCCTATATACATGGCAGGTCGCTTTCTTACTGCATCAGCGCCTTCCAGCACCTGGATAGTCCGAGCATCGTATTTTTGTTCCTTTGGGGCATCTGGTTTTTGTTTTGCCATTATGTAATATCTCCCATCCTAAACCTGATGTCTTCTATTTTATACTGCTCTAAGTCCTTCTTCATGCCCTTTAATATCGAGCGCTTTTTTAAGCTAAGGCTGTAAAGCCACGTGGAGCTGTCCACTTCTACTGTTAAAATCTTGCGCGCCAGATTAACTGGCCGCGAATGAAAAGTAGCTTTTTCCCCGGCTGCCTTTTTCCAGGCCTGCGATATCTTTTCTTTTTTACCCGGCCCTTGTTTTTCTATTTTCTTTACTAACTTACTAAGTATGTCCTTTATGTCTTCAGTGGGGCCAGTTCTCTTTTTCACAACCAACTTTCTCGACTCGCTTCGCTCGCTCGAAACCCTTCGACACCGCTCTGGGTCCAATATTGTTCGAGCGAAGTCGAGAACACATCTTAAGCTAACTGCATGGGGAGAACCAGGTACAAATACCAGTCCTCTATCCTCATTACAGCTGGCTTGTCAGGTCCAGCTACTTCTATCTCAATTTCATCCTTTGGTATTACTTTCAGCGCGTCAAGGAGATAGCCTGGGTTAAAACCCACGGTCATTTCGTGACCCTTATAACTGGTTTCTATCTCTTCTCTCGCCTCGCCTATGTTTGGGTTAGATTTAGACACCACTATCTTATCTTTTAAGATATCTATTTTAATAGACCTTGAGTCTTGCGTAGTAAGAAGCGCTGCCCTTTTAACGCCCAGTAAAAATTGTTCCCTGTTTACAATTATTTTATCCTTTAAGGGTTTTGGTATAATCTGCTCGTAGTTCGGGAACTCCCCCTCTATAAGTCGTGAGATAATAGTAACGTTTTCCAACTCAAACCTTGTTTGGTTTTCACTAAATGTTATTTTAACCACGCCCTCATCTTTTAAAGCCCTGTTTAATTCATAAATAGTCTTTGACGGCACAATAATAGATTTATCCGGCGTTTCTTTGCCCAAGTCTTTTTTAATAAGGCTCAACCTTTTTCCATCTGTAGTAACTATTAGAAGTTTGTTTGATTTAAATACAAATAATGCGCCGTTCAGGACATACCTTGTCTCGTCATGAGAAATAGAAAAATGCGTCATGCTTAACATTTGTTTTAAGAGCGACTGCTCCATTACAACATGCGGTTCTTTCTCAAACTCAGGGAATTTCGGAAAGTCCTCTTTTGGTAGGCCTAAAATCTTAAAGAAACACTTCCCGCATTTAATTGTCATTGAGTTGTTTTTTAGTGTGTTTATAATAACGTCTTCATCTGGCAATTCTTTAATTATCTCATTAAATCTCTTCGCTGGCACTGTTAATGCGCCACTATCCTCTACCTCTGAGTTTAATGTAGATGATATACCTATATCAAGGTCTGTGCTTGTGAGTCTGACATTATTTTTTTCTGCTTCGATTAATACATTTGATAATATAGGTAAGCTGCTTTTTGATGATATAACGTTTTGCACGTTTTGCACGTTTTTTATAAGGTCATTTTTTACTATTTTTAACTTCATAAACATCCCCCAGCGTTGTTATATTATTAGTTTTTATCTATTGAAAATTAGTAATCTTAGTACTAAGCAGTGTTGATATGTTGATAACCGTGAAAACCAACTCCTCCATTATAGTTATGAAACAAAAATTATCCACAAAAAAATATTAATTATTCACACTACTAACCATTTATCTCAAGCATCAGTCGATTAATCAAGTTCTTAACATTTTGGTCCTTCTTAATTTCTTTCTGTATTTTACTGCAAGCATGGATGACGGTTGAATGATCTCTGCCGCCAAACTGGTTGCCTATGTCAGGGAGCGTGGAGTTCGTGAGCTCTCTAGAAAGATACATTGCCATCTGTCTTGGGTATGCGATTTGCTTAGAGCGTTTCTTGGCCTTTAGGTCAGAGGGCCTTACATCAAAATAATCAGCAACCTTTTTCTGAATAAGCTCCACAGATATCTTTTTTTCCCCTGCCATGAGCACATCCTTCAACACATCTTTAGCAAGCGCCATGGAGACTTTGGTGTTGCCCATGGATGCGTACGCAATAACCTTTATCATTGCCCCTTCGAGTTCTCGGATATTAGTTTTTATTTTTTCAGCTATAAAGTACAACACATCTTCTGGTAGTATAGCAGCGCTGCGCTCAGCTTTTTTCTTTAATATGGCTATGCGCGTCTCAAGATCCGGTGGTTGCACATCTGTTACCAGGCCCCACTCAAACCGCGAAACAAGCCTTTCTTCAAGACCCGGTATTGTCTTTGGCGGCCGGTCGCTGGAAAGCACGATTTGCTTATGAGCATCATAGAGCGCATTAAAAGTGTGGAAGAATTCTTCCTGCGTAGATTCCTTGCCCGCGATAAAATGCACATCATCTATCAGCAGCACATCGACCTTGCGGTATTTTTCCCTGAACTTTGGTGTAGTCCTGTTCTGGATGGCGGTTATTAGTTCATTGGTAAAACTCTCGCTCGAAATGTAAGAGAGTTTCATGTTTCTATGCATCTCTGAGACATAATGACACGCTGCCTGCATGAGATGAGTTTTGCCCAGGCCCACCCCACCATAAATAAAAAGCGGGTTGTATGCCTTTGCAGGCGATTCAGCTATAGCCATGGTGGCTGCGTGGGCGAAACGGTTGGACGAACCGACTACAAATCCTTCGAATGTATATCTGGGATTCAGGTAAAACGATTTTTTCTGCGCCGGTTTTTCAGGCGCGGTAATTTTTGTTGTGTCTATCCCCTTCTCTTGCGTGGGGGGTCTTACCTCGAATGTTATTGGCGCGACCTTGCCAATGGTTTTTAATATAGATATGTTCAATACATCCCTGTAATGATCATAGATCCAATCTTTGAAAAAATTAGAAGGGACCTCTATCACAGCGGCGTCCTCTGTCAGCGACGAGAGACTGGTTTGTGTGAACCAGTTATCAAAGGCCCTCTGCCCTATTTCCTGTTTTGTGTGGTCAAGGATTTTATCCCAGATATTAGATAGGTCAACGCTCATAGGTTTACATATTATAACAGGGCGGTTTTGTGTTTTCAAGAGAAATTTTTCCCCTTGACGGTATATCCGAATGTGTTATAATGAATGGTCTATAGATAAGGAGACACTGTCGTGAAAAAACATCTTACCAGGAAAAGCCTTTTAAAGCGGAAACGCAAGCATGGTTTTAGAAAAAAAATGCGCACTGCCAAAGGCAGGGCCACTTTAAGGCGCAGGCGCAAGAAAGGCCGCAAGAGACTTTCTGCTTGATGAAGAAGAGTTCCTTCATGAGGAGAGAGCATCTCAAGAAGAATCTAGCTATAAAAGCAGTTTTTGACAAAGGTACTCGCCTCAGAGGTAAACTAGTCACTGTATTTTTGCTTAGGAGAAATAACGACTCGGACGTAAATAGAGTCGCGTTTGTGGTAAGAAAAGCGTTGTACAATAAAAAGCCTGTCTTGAGAAATAGATATAGGCGAGTCCTAAGAGAGGCATATAGAAAAACAAAAGAATTCATGCCTGGCGGCCACGATATGATCGTAATGGCCACAAATCTTACCAGGCAGACAAAAAGTACCAGCCTCGAACAAGAACTAATCCATGTATTTAAAAAATGCGTTAAAAAATAGCATAAAGTTTTATCGTAAATACTTGTCACAATTTACGTTATGTAAATGCAGATACTATCCATCTTGCTCAGGGTACATGCTTGAAGCTATAGAGCATAAAGGCATATTCCAAGGGCTATTAAAAGGGGCATTGCGGATACTAAGATGTAACCCATTGTTCCCAGGTGGATACGATCCATATAAAGGAGAATAGAATGGAAAAACGGCTTTTGCTTGCAGTAGTGTTTTCGATCCTGGTGATGTTAGTCTACCCTTTGTTTCTAGCGAAGATAAACCCACCTCCTATCGAAACAGATTTTGTTACACAACAGTTTGAAAAGAAAGAAGTTGTAGAAATTAAACCTGTGGCGGTAGAAGAAGAAATTATTTCTTCCGGGTCTCTTGAAAACGAGAAATATATATTAGACCTATCCGATGTAGGCGGTTCGATACAGAAGATTCACATAAAGGACGGCAAGAGGTTTGACATTGATCTGGTGGAAAAGGCATTTTATCAGGCAGGGGTTTTGTCAATCGAAGGCAAGGGTGTGCTGCAAGGATTATCGTCACAACAGTTTGAAATAAAAAGAGATGCGAATTCACTGTATGCAGAAAAAAATGGGCTCGCCATAGAAAAGCAGGTACGGTTTTTAAAAGATCGATATGCGCTGAATGCATACATAAAGATAAAAAACAATTCTGGCGTAACCCAGAATTTATCATTTGAGATTACTACGGCATCAAATATATCTAATAAAGATGCGTGGGAATCCAGGTATATTGGCGTAGATGTTTTGTATAAAGATGGAAAAGTGGCAAGAATAGCAAAGGCTAACTCCAAGAATTACAATACTTTATACCAAACTAACATCGAATGGCTTGCCTTGAGAAATAAATATTACTCAATTATTGCTAAACCTGATTTTATGCCATCAGGCGTGTTTACTAACAATATACAAGGTGCTCCTGTCGCTGGGTTTATTGTTGATGAAAGGATCGTGCCTGGGGAAACAAAGACATATAAACTGCTTTTCTATATTGGTCCTACGGAAGGCATCGAACTAGAAAATGTTGACAAATCTTTTGGCAAGGCATTATATTTTGGCAAATTAACGAGTATAATTTTAGTGCTTTTGAGCGTGTTGAAATTTTTCTATGGCATTTTTCATAACTATGGCATCGCGATATTGTTGCTTACATGCTGTATCAGTTTTTTGCTGTTTCCGTTGTCATTTAAAAGCTTGAAATCAATGCGCAAGCTCCAGGAGTTGCAGCCGCATATAGAAAAGGTGCGTCAACAACACAAGGATAATCCACAAAAGCTCAATAAGGAAATAATGGAGGTTTATCGTCGGTATAATGTGAATCCCATGGGCGGGTGTTTCCCAATGTTTTTACAGATGCCAGTATTTATCGCGCTATACCAAACTCTCATGAGGTCAGTTGAGCTCAAGGGCGCGCACTTTTTGTGGATAAAGGATCTTTCCATGCCAGATGCCGCGTTTCATCTTCCGTTCAGCCTGCCTTTTCTGGGCAGCGCAATAAATCTATTGCCAATTTTGATGATAGGTGCTATGATAATACAACAGAAGCTTTCGCAGGGTAGGGCAAGTGCCACTCAGACAGACCAACAGAAGATGATGGCTTCTATAATGCCTGTTATGTTTGGGTTTATTTTTTACTCTTTGCCAGCTGGTTTGGTGTTATATTGGCTGACGAATACATTGCTTACGAGTACATTGCAATTCTTTGCCTTAAGAAAAACATGACTCTTTATAAGCAGAATCTAAATGAGATAGAGGTAGAAGCAAAAACAGCGCAGGATGCGATCAGGATTGCGTTATCTAAATTAAAAGCTGATAGGGCTGAGGTGGATGTAAAGGTGTTGCGGGAAGAGCACAAAGGTCTATTTAGTATGAATGGTTCGAAATTAGCTAAAGTAAGGGTTAGCAAGAAGTTACAAAAATAATGATACGGTTATGATACGGTTCCGGATTCGCCGGATTCAGTATCAGATAAAGACTGATGGGTAAAATAATAGCGATTTGCAATCAAAAAGGCGGAGTAGGAAAGACAACAACAGCTATTAATCTTGGGTATTCTCTTGGCTTAAAAGGGAAAAAAGTATTGCTTATAGATTTTGATCCTCAGGCTAATGCAACCAGTGGCGTTGGGATTAATAAGGCAAATATCGAAAAGAATATCTATGATGTTTTGATTAATAATATCAAGCCTGTAGATATCATACAGAGGTTATATGATTCGGAGTTTAAGTTAATGCCATCCAGTATTAATCTTACTGGCGCAGAAATAGAGCTTATCAGCTTAATGAAAAGAGAATACAGACTCAAAACTGCTCTGGAAGGCATCAAGTCAGAGTACGATTTTATTATAATTGATTCACCGCCTTCATTGGGGCTTTTAACCATCAATGCCTTAACAGCAGCTGATTCGGTGCTGATACCCATACAATGCGAGTATTATGCCTTAGAAGGCCTTAGCCAGCTTTTAAACACAATAAACTTGGTAAAGGAAAACCTTAATCCTGATTTGGAAGTAGAAGGCGTGCTATTGACCATGGCTGATTATAGGACAAACCTTACAACTGAGGTAATAGGTGAGGCCAGAAAATTCTTTAAGGAAAAGGTTTTTACTACGATTATACCCAGGAGTATAAGATTAAGCGAGGCACCTGGTTTTGGCAAACCAATACATATGTATGATAAGAGTTCAATTGGTTCAAAGACATACGAAGCCCTTGCACAAGAGCTTTTAGGTGAAGGAGCAAATGAGGAGGGAGTACAAGAATGGAAAAACGAGGTCTCGGAAGAGGTTTAGAAGCTTTGATTTCAGGCACAACCTCTACTCAAAAATCAAATATTTTATCAGGCCAAAGTCAAGGTATTATTAATCTGCCAATAGAGAAAATAAAGGCGAATAAATACCAACCAAGAGCAGATTTTGATAAACAGGCCTTAGAAGATCTTGCTAATTCTATTAAAGAAAAAGGTTTTATCCAGCCAGTCTTGGTAAGAGATGCAGATGGCGGATATGAACTGGTTGCTGGAGAGCGTAGATTCAGGGCTGCTCAGAAGCTTAGTTTAAAAGAGATCCCGGCCATAGTCAAGGATATCTCAGACTTGGACTCTCTAGAGCTTTCTATCATAGAAAATGTGCAGAGAGAGGATTTGAACCCAATTGACCAGGCAAGAGCGTACAAGAGGCTTTTGAATGAATTCAACATGACTCAGGAAAAGATCTCTGACACAATCGGTAAAGACAGAACAACAGTGGCTAATATATTGAGATTGTTGAAACTGCCACAAAAGATCCAGGATTATGTTTCACGTGGCACTGTATCTGTGGGCCATGCAAGGGCAATGTTAAGTTTGTCGACTGAGAATGAGCAAAACAGGCTCTGTACAAAGGTTATGAAAAATGGCCTATCTGTAAGAGATACAGAGAGATACGCAAAAAAAATGTCTACACATTCAAAAAAACAAGTCTCAGAAAAAGATCCAAATTTATTATCACTAGAGGAAGAGTTAAGAGATATATTGGGCACAAAAGTACGCATTCTTAAAGGTAAGCGGGGTGGAAAGATAGAGATAGAATTCTACTCTGACACAGATCTAGATAACATTGTAACTCGTTTAAAATCAAAGAGTTAGAATAGTATATAGCGACAAAAAGGAGAAATAAACATGGGCCAACAAACACTTGTACTTATTAAACCAGACGGGCTTGTTAAGTCTCTCACTGGAAACATTCTAGCCCGGCTATCTGAGTCAAAACTGGAAATCGTTGCGGCTAAAATAGTTAGAGTTAGCCGTGATATAGCTGTAGAGCACTATAAGCACATGCAAGATAAGCCGTTTTTTGAAGAGCTCATCGAATATATTCAAGGAACCCTTCATGATAGGCGAAAGGTCATGGCAATGGTATACTGGGGGGAGGATGCTATAAAAAAAGTAAGAGAACTTGCCGGCGCGACAAACCCAGAAGAAGCAGAAGCCACCAGTATCAGAGGTTCATACGGCAGAATTACAACAAAGGGGCTTTACGAAAATGTGCTTCATGCCTCTACCAATCCAGAAGAGGCAGAACGTGAAATAAAACTCTGGTTTGAACCAGATGATATTATAGTTGACTTGTATCCGATAAAAAAGATAACTCTCGAGCAAAAAAATAAGCGGGTTTGGGCATGATAAAAAGCATGACAGGTTTTGGAAAAGGGGAATCAAAAAGCCAGTT
>JBHPHU010000019.1:0-24075 GCA_042571405.1 Candidatus Omnitrophota bacterium
TTTTATCCGCTGCCTTGAAATCCTTTTTATGTCTTGCTTTATTTCTCTCCTCTATAAGTTTTTTTACCTCTATATTCAGTTCTGGGGTTTTTCTTTTCTCAAACAACCCAAGAACCTTACCTAATTCCAGAAGCAGCTCTTTTCCCGTGCTATGCTTATTGATATGCGTGACTAAATCAAATAATATTGCAAGCGCGCTTGGAGTATTAAAATCATCCTCCATTGCGCTTTCAAATCTCTTGCGAAATTCCTCAATACCAATATCTCTTCCTTTGACCTCGCTCTTCAAGACCACGCTAAATCGCTCCATCGCCCTCTTTGCTTCATCCATCCTATCCCAAGAAAAATCAACCGGATGCGAATAATGAGTCTGTAAGAATAATATCTTGAGCACATCTGCCGGATATTTGCTTAGAATCTCTTCTATTGTAACAAAATTTCCCAAAGACTTAGCCATCTTTTCTTTGTTTATAGTCAAAAGTCCGTTGTGTATCCAAAAACGCGCGAATTTTTTTCCCGCGCCTTCTGATTGCGCTATTTCATTCTCATGGTGTGGAAAGATAAGGTCTATGCCTCCGCCGTGTATATCAAACTCGTCCCCCAGAATGTCCGAGCTCATTACTGAACACTCTATGTGCCAGCCAGGCCTGCCTTGCCCCCAAGGGCTTTCCCAGGATGGCTCTCCTTCTTTAGCCTTCTTCCATAAAGCAAAATCGAGCGGGGTCTTCTTATTTTCACCAGGGGTAATTCTTGCCCCTGATTCTAACATCTCCAGACTCTGATTTGACAATTTGCCATATTTCTTTGCCTTTTTAATATTAAAATACACGTCGCCACCTGATTCATAAGCTACGCCTTTTTCAATCAATATAGCTATAAAATCTTTCATCTTGCCTATGTATTCTGTGGCCTTTGGCTCTTCATCGGGCCGCTTGATACCTAGTTCATCCATGTATTTATGGTAAACCTCCAGGTATTTATCAGAAACTTTTTTTACCGCGCTATTTAAATCTTCTCCTTTAAATTCATCTCTCGCTTTATTGATTATCTTATCGTCAACGTCAGTAACGTTTCTTACGAAAGTAACTTTGTATTTTTTATATTCAAAATACCGAAGTATCACATCAAATACATAAGCGCTTCTTGCATGGCCAATATGAGGCGCGTCGTAAACCGTTGGACCGCATACGTACATGCCGATTTTGTCTTTCGGTTCAAAAACTTCTTTTTTTCTATTAAGCGTATTATATATCTTCATTTTTTATTTCACCAAAGAAGCTACGGCGTATGCCGCTATGGCCTCGCCTCTGCCAAGCGCGCCAATACCTTCCTGTGTCGTTGCCTTGACATTGACATTTTCCTTACTTATACCCAGGGTCCTTGCTATCTCCTGTTTCATGGCATCTTTAAAAGGCGATATCTTGGGTTCCTCTAATATGATCACAGAATCCACATAGTCTACCCTGAAACCTTTTGCCTTTATCTTGTCCGAGACCATATTCAAGAGCTCGATGCTCGCTATGCCAGCGTATCTATCGTCATTGTTAGGAAACTGATGGCCTATATCGTCCATGCCTGCTGCCCCAAGTATTGCATCGCATATCGCATGCAAAAGAGAATCGCCATCTGAATGCCCGAAAAGCCCTTTGATATGCGGAATCTCGATCCCACCCAGCATAAGAGGCTTATCATCAACAAATCTATGTATATCATAACCTATTCCTACGCGCATAACTACCTCCTAATTAATGACAAATGTCAAATCCCAAATGACAAATGAATCGCTTAAATCCAAATGACAAATAATTTGGATTTTGGAATTTGGGATTCATTTGGATTTTGTCATTTGACATTTGGAATTTTCATTAGCATCTCTGCCAATTTCAGGTCTTCTTGCGTTGTTATTTTTATATTGCTGTACGAGCCCATGACTAATTTTGGTTTTACTCCCAAGAGCTCTACCAACATGGAATCATCTGTTATGTTTTTCTTACCAATGGCCTTATACGCCTTCTCTATTAAACCTCTTTTAAATACTTGAGGTGTTTGTGCTTCCCAAAACTTTGTCCTATCAGGAGTGCGCGCTACACAACCATTTTTTCCAGCATATTTCAAGGTAGGCTTTACAGGTACTGCGACAACACTTGCGCCAAAAGAACGAGCTGCTTTCAAAGAAGCATTTATTAATTTATCAGTAATAAACGGCCTAACACCATCGTGAATCAATACATAATCTATGTTGCCAGATATACTTTTTAATGCGTTAAGCACGGAATGTTTTCTTTCCCTTCCTCCGGCTACTACCTTTATATTCTTTATCCTGAATCCCTTGACTTTGGTTATGTGTTTTTTATCAACACTAACTATGATCTCTTTTATGTGTTTATTCTTTGAAAGCCTGGCTAGCGTATGCGCAAGTATTGACTTGCCGCAAAGCTTGATATATGGCTTATCTATCTTTGATTTTGCGCGCCTACCTTTACCTGCGGCGGGGACTATGGCTGCGACATTCATCTGACTAGCGTTTGTTCTTCTTTAAGTCTTCCGGTAATTTCCCAAATATCATCCTGCCTGCTGCTGTTTGGAGCACACTGCCCACTACTATGCGTACACTCTGGCCTATTAATCTTCTTCCATTGTCTACGACCACCATGGTGCCATCCTCAAGATATCCCACTGCCTGATTGTATTCCTTGCCTTCTTTCACAAGACGTATATCCATTGTCTCGCCGGGCAATACCACTGGTCTCAGGGCATTTGCCAGCTCATTTATATTCAATACCTTAACGCCCTGTATCTCTGCGATCTTATTGAGATTATAATCATTTGTAAAGACCTTTGCGCTCAAGACCTTGGCTAACCTCACGATCTTTGCATCCACTTCCTTTACGTCTTGAAAATCCTCATTGTGAATTTTCACGTCTATATTTGAATTTTTCTGGAGTTTGCTAAGGATGTCCATGCCTCGCCTGCCGCGCGCCCGCTTCAAAGAATCGCTGGAATCAGCTACGGTCTGCAGTTCCTTTAGCACAAAACGCGGGACAATAAATTTGCCTTCTAAAAACCGGCTGTTGCAAATATCCGCTATGCGGCCGTCTATGATGACGCTTGTATCAAGTATAATGAGTTCGTCCCTCTGATCCTGTCGTGAAAACTTGACATATGGCACAATGATATTAAACTCGTCCCTGCCGCGCACAGCAACTACCATACCCAGATAACAAAAGATCAAAGTAAGTATTACCTTCAAGGAATAAAGGACTGTTGGATTAAACGGCACAAGCGAAAGTGTATCAGAGACAAGCTTTGCCATTATAAGTCCGAATATAAGTCCAAATACAGCGGACGAGAGCCCTCTCACAGATGCCTTTCTCGTTATAAATTCGAATATGATCATCGACATCGCCACAATAAAGCCAACTGCTGCCCCAATAAGAGCAAAATCCATTTCACCTGCCTGCACAAAAGAACCCACTTGAAAACCAACTATGATACTTAGTAATATGAAAAATACGCGTATAAATATTAAAGTCATTTCTTTTTCCTCCTGCTTTCTTTAGGTCTATATAAAAGCTTCCATGGATGTTTCTTTATATCCAAGATCATCTCGTCCATATTCTTATACAAGCTATCGTCTGACATAAAGCGGCCTATGGTCCCATCACCTTCCTTTGCCTTGGCAACAAAATCCCTCATATCAGATGTAAGGGCTTCCAGATTAGAAACTGTATTTTTTACAGAGGCTTGAAATTCTTTATCACCCACCACCTCTTCTATTGATTTTATCATGACCTCCATCTTCGCAACCAGTTCTTTTGTATCCCTTGCAAGCTCCTCCGTAGATACAGGGTCCTGCCCCCTTAACGTATCCCCTTTGCTCAAAAGCAGCTTCTCCTTCGTACCCGGTACTATTTCAAGATACTTCTCGCCTAACAGGCCCAACGTATTTATGGCTGCTACAGCATCTTCGTTGATCCAGGTATTCTGCGACACCCACACAAGGATCTTTACCATAGGGCTCTGTTCGATTTCATCGTAATATACCTCTATGTCCTGCACCTCGCCTACCTCTACGCCCGCATACCTGACAGGCGCGCCTACGCTTATGCCGTTGGCAAAACTAAAAACTATATCTATGGTATAGCCGCGTTTGATGCTGTAAAAATTACCTATTGAAAATACTATGACCGATAATATGACTATTCCGATAAAAATAAATATACCGACCTTTAATTCGAAATTCGATCGAGTAAACATCGCCACCTCCGTATTATTTCCCGTCTGTAATCGGTCCTTTTGAAGCGCCAGTTATGAATTGTTTTACCAATGGGTCTTTTGTATTTTTTATCTCCTGAGGCGTCCCCACCTCAACAATCTTTCCATGATATAACATAGCGACTCTGGTCCCCACCTTATAAGCGCTCACCATGTCATGAGTAACCACAACAGAGGTCACCTTTAATTTATTGTTTAAATCTATAATAAGACTATTTATGGCATCTGCCATTACCGGATCCAAACCCGTCGTGGGTTCGTCATACAGAATAATCTTAGGCTCATTGCATATAGCTCTTGCAAGGCCCACACGTTTTTTCATGCCACCGCTCAACTCAGCAGGCATGAGCTTCTCTATACCGCTCAAGCCCACTAAATGTAATGCCTTTGCAACCTTCTCGCGTATAAGATATTCAGGCATATCAGTATGCTCCCTGATGGCAAAACCCACATTCTCGCCCACAGTCATTGAATCAAAAAGCGCCGCGCCCTGAAAGAGCATGCCGAACTTCAGCCTTAACTTGTCCAGCTTCTTTTCGTCCATCTTGCACACATCGCTATCATCTATGATAACCTGTCCAAACTCGGGCTTGAGGATCCCTATCATGTGCTTTAAGAGAACACTTTTGCCGCAGCCGGAGCGGCCTATAATAACCATGGTCTCGCCAGATTTAACAACAAGATTCAGGTTATCAAGAACCCTGTTATTGCCGAATGATTTTGTTAAATTAATGATCTCTATCATGGGAATATAAAATAAAATAGCGCCGTGAACAAACAATCCGAAGCTATGATTAAAATGAACGACGTGACAACAGAAAGCGTAGTTGATTTGCCAACGCCTTCAGCTCCACCCTCTGTTCTAAAACCTTCGTAACACGAAACTATGCATATGACAACCGCAAATACCAGCGACTTAAAAAGACCTGTAAATATATCCTTGAACATAAGCGGATCAAATGTCATTTTTACATAAATAGTGGGGCCTATCAATAGTTTATATACGCCTATGAGATATCCACCCGCTATACCTATAAAATCCGCATAGATCGTCAGTACAGGCAGCATAATACAGAGCGCCAGAAACCGCGGTACAACAAGATATTTTACAGGATTTGCCGCAAGTGTCTCCAACGCATCGATCTGCTCAGTCACCTTCATTGTGCCAAGCTCAGCTGTAATGCTGGCGCCGACCCTGCCTGCTATCACAAGCGCTGTCAACACAGGACCTAACTCCCTCACCACTGAAAGCGCCACAAGGCTCGATATGTACATCTGCGCGTCCATCTTGGTAAGCTGATACGCGCTCTGAAGCGCAAGCACCATGCCTGTAAAAAGAGAGACCAAAAACACGATGGGAAAGCTAAGCACGCCTATATTGTACATATGCGCGAATATCTCTTTGCTCCTCAAAGGCGGCCTGAATACATGGAAAAGCGTAGAGACCAAAAGATGGAACACCCCGCCTATGTATATGAAAAAGCTCACTGTATTATGGCCGAGCTGTTTTATTAATTTCCTCATGGTGTCTCCATTAAAATTTTACGCTATGCTCTACTCCAAAAAATTCCTCATCCTCTTTGAGTTTCATCTTCAGATTCTGCAGTCCCATTTTATATTCCAGGCTTATTTCTTCCGGATTTTCTCTGTTTTCGTAAGTAGTTATAAATTCCCTGCGCATTGTTTTAAACCCTACGCGCAGATTTTCATCAACATCCTTGGACATGGTCAGCTCATCTGTGCCATCTTTGCTTATATCCCAACCCTCCCAGGCTATTGTCTTCATGTCGGACTTAATCCTAAGTCCATCAAGCAGCCCGCCTTTTGCAATATTTCTCAGATCTATATAACCTTCCATGGTCAGCCTGCTGCTATCCTGATGCAGGCTGGAATCAACTATATTTATCACAGGCCCAAACCCCTCCACTTTAAGAGTTATAAAATTGTAGCCTACAGGCCCTATCTTTCCATTTCTGCTCTCAATGGTTCCCTCTGAAAAGATATTGCCAGCCATCTCTCCTTTGATATCAAAACTAGCGCTTACAATACCAAGCGCAAGATCATGGCCTTTTATCTTTGTAAAACCGGAGATCCTTCTCATGTCTGCTCTGATTACGTCAAGATGCAAATCTACAGTAAAAGGCTTTGCCAAACCTATCTTGCCTTTTAATCTGAATGAATTACCCAAGCGCAGATCCTTGACCTCTAATACATCCCCCTTGATTTCATAAAATATGTCAAGCGGCAGAAATTCATTTGAATCCAATGCTATATCCCGGGAAGAAAGCTTCCCTGAAAAACCAGCTTTCTTTCCGTCTTCATCCTTAATGATCTGACCTTTCGTGATAACGGTCGCTGAAACCGCTAGATCCTTTACCTTGAAATCCTCTAATCTAAATTTAGAAAATATATAACCGTCGTTCAAAAAACCCACGTCAAGAAAAGTCCCGCTATCTATTTCAATGCCCTCAGGCACTAATGGCAAACCATGCGCGATATTATCGAACGTCTCCTCCTGCATAAATATTTTTTCATAAGCCCAGGGCGCGACAGAAACAATGCCCAGACCTAATAAAATAAATAACAGAGCTGTACTGAATTTATGCCTTACGATAACATGGCGCATATCTAACCAAGATCACTTAAATATTAATTTCCCATTCTTAGCGCTGACCTTGATAGGCTTAGACCTGTCAAAATTTTTGGCAATAATCTCCTCTGCCAGAGGATCTTCCAACTGCCTCTGTATTGTGCGTTTAAGAGGCCGCGCGCCAAAGATCGGATCGAATCCCTTTTCTACCAAAATGTCCTTTGCAAGCTTATCTAGTTCTATCTCGATATCCTGTTCCTTAAGCCTGCCTTTGACTTCCTTTAATTCTATCTCTACGATCTTGTAAAGATCCTGCTTGGTAAGACCATGGAACACAATAATATCGTCTATCCTGTTTAAAAACTCAGGTTTAAAGGTTTTGTTTACTTGTTCAAGCAGTTTTTCCTTTGTATCTTTATAGGTTGCTTCCTTTTTTTCTGACTTAAAACCAATGGAGCCCTGTCTTCTAAAAACATCCGCGCCCACGTTCGAAGTCATGATAAGTATTGTATTTCTAAAATCTACTTTTCTTCCAAAGCTGTCTGTAAGCCGTCCGTCTTCCAGCACCTGAAGAAGGATATTAAATACATCAGGATGCGCCTTTTCTATCTCATCCAGAAGCACCACAGAATAAGGCCTGCGCCTTACCCTCTCAGTAAGCTGTCCACCCTCATCGTATCCAACGTATCCTGGAGGCGCGCCTACAAGACGCGAGACATTGAACTTTTCCATGTACTCTGACATGTCGATCTGTATAAGCGCATTCTCATCTCCGAACATAAATTCTGCCAGGATTCTGCCAAGATGCGTTTTTCCCACTCCGGTTGGCCCAAGAAACACAAAAGAGCCTATGGGTCTTTTTGGATTTTTTATGCCTGCGCGTGAGCGCCTAACCGCGCGGGAAATGGCAATTATTGCCTCGTCCTGGCCAATGATCCTCTTGTGAAGCTCATCTTCCATCCTCAAGAGCCTCTCGCCTTCTTTCTGCTCCATCCTCACTACAGGAATACCTGTCCAGTTTGAAACAATATTCGCTATCAGTTCTTCGTCGACCTTAGGTCTTGCTTCCATCCTGGCCTTTTTCCACTGCTGTTTAGTCTTATCAAGTTTTTTGCGGCTTTCCTTTTCCTTATCCCTTAGACCCGCTGCCTTTTCAAAATCCTGGCCCTTTATGGCAGATTCCTTTTCTTTTTTTATCTCCTCTGCTTTCTCCTCTAACTCCTTTATTTCAGGAGTAACAGTCATAATAGAAAGTCTTGCCTTTGCGCCAGCTTCATCTATAAGGTCAATCGCCTTATCCGGAAGAAACCTGCCGGCAATATATCTGTCTGAAAACTTACTCGCCGCCTCAACCGCGTCATCCGTGATCTCCACTTTGTGATGAGCCTCATATCTATCCCTTAATCCTTTGAGGATCTCTATAGTTTCATTCACTGTTGGAGGATCCACCATTATTGTTTGGAATCTACGCTCAAGCGCCGCGTCTTTTTCTATGTGTTTACGATATTCATCCAAAGTAGTAGCGCCAATGCATTGGATCTCGCCTCTCGAAAGCGCAGGCTTTAAGATATTTGATGCGTCTATGGCGCCTTCTGCGCCGCCTGCCCCCACTAGCGTATGAAGCTCATCTATAAAGATGATTACATCGCTCGAGCGCTTTATCTCGTCCATGATCGCCTTTATTCTCTCTTCAAACTGGCCCCTGTATTTAGTGCCCGCGACCATGAGCGCAAGATCCAGGATAATAACCTTCTTGCCTTTCAATATCTCCGGGATATCTCCCTTTATTATCTTCTGCGCAAGGCCCTCTACAATAGCAGTCTTGCCCACACCTGCCTCGCCGAGCAAAACCGGATTATTCTTTGTGCGCCTTGAAAGTATTTGGATCACCCTTTCGATCTCATTCTGTCTTCCGATTACAGGATCTAATTTATTATCACGCGCGAGCTGTGAAAGGTTTCTGCCAAATGCATCGAGCGCGGGCGTCTTTGAACTTGATTTTGCGCCTGGCGCGCGGCCTCCAGCACTCTGCTGCTGTGGCGGCCCAGCGCTAAAGCCTGGTGTAGCGGAGCCTAAAAGCTCGACCACCTCGCGTCTAACCTTATCAAGATCTACTCCCATATTTAAGAGCACCTGAGACGCAACACCCTCTCCTTCTCGTATAAGCCCTAACAAAAGATGCTCTGTGCCAATATAATTATGACCAAGCGCGCGGGCCTCTTCGCCGGAAAACTCTACTGCCTTCTTTGCCTTTGGCGTAAAAGGTATGTCTCCTGATATCACTGTACTCGGCCCTGGCTTTACAAGTTTTTCTATCTCAAGGCGTATCTGCTGAAGACTGAGTCCCATCTTCTGGAGCACTACTGCAGCAACGCCCTCACCTTCCCTGACAAGCCCCAGCAAAATATGTTCAGTGCCGATGTAATCATGATTAAACCTCTTTGCTTCTTCCTTTGCAAGTAAGATCACCTTGCGCGCGCGTTCCGTAAATCTGTTAAACATCTTGCCTACCCTCCTTGCTAGCTAATAGCCATCATCTGTCAGCTATCAGCTGTTGAAGGCTGATGGCTGAAGGCTGAAAGCTTACTTTCCCAGTTTCTCCCTAATAATCTCTGCCCTTTTTACGTCCCTTTCATTTGGATTAAGCTTCTTTTTCTCTAGCTTTTGAAGATGCGCTGGTTGTGTTATTATAAACAGTTCATTTATAAGCGCGCGATCCACTTCCTTTATTAAATCAAGGTCGACACCCAACCTCACAAGCGAAAGAAGATCAATGGTTTCGTTGCTTGAGATGATATACGCGTTTTTCAATGTCCCGTACGCCCGCCAGATCCTGTCTGCAAGGGCGTTTTTATTTTGCGAGACAAGAGACTCCCTTGCGCTCTGCTCATGGCCTATGATCTGTTTGATGATCCTTTCTATATTATCAATAATATCTTCTTCAGCGTGCCCCAAAGAGACTTGATTTGAGATTTGAAAAAAATTTCCGCTAGCCTCTGTGCCCTCTCCGTAAAGACCTCTCGCGGTAAGGCTGAGCTTTGTTATTGCCTGTAAAACCTTGGCTATCTGTTTTGTCATCACTAGAGACGGAAGATGCAGCATTACGGATGCGCGCATGCCTGTGCCTGTATTGGTCGGGCACGCTGTCAGGTATCCGAAATCCATAGAATACGCATAATTTAAAGACGCTCCCAGCTCATTATCAATATCATTGATTATGCACCAGGCATCTCTAAGGTCAAAGCCTGACTTCATGACCTGGATGCGCAAATGATCTTCCTCATTTACCATTATGCTTATCACTTCCCTTTCGCTCACGCACAAACCCTTGTTCTCTGCGTCAACAGTATGCTCTTTGCTCATCAAATGTCTTTCCACTAGAAACTGCCTGTCTGTAGAGTCTATCTTTCCCACATCCAGGCACAGAGAACTCTTAACTCTCTTTGAAGATCTAATAGCATCCCTTGCAACCTGCCATATCTCTTGCTGTTCTTTTTTGCTTGCCCAATGCGCAAAAGGATATGTTTCAAGATTCCTTGCCAGCCGGATGCGCGAGGACATCACGATGTCAGAATTCGGCCCGGTGCTCCTAAGCCATTCACCCTGATTGCCTACTAAATCATCTATCTTCATTTCTTTCTCCTCTTTTCTATTTCTCTAATTTTGTCTCTCACCTTAGCTGCTTCCTCGAATTCCTCCATCCCTATCGCCTTTTGCAGATTATTTTTCAGTTCCTGTAATTCATTTTTGTCCTTTGCTGACTTTATTGTCTTTGTCGTCTTTTTCGGAGACTTGCCATAATGCTGCGTTGAGCCGTGTATCCTTTTTAAAAGAGGCAGAAGTGCCTCTTTGAACGCAGAATAACATTCACCACAGCCTAACCTTCCTACCTTTTTAAAATCTTCATATGTAAGGCCGCATCTCTGGCATTTGACCTGTGTCTCTTTTTTTGTCTTAGTAAACTGACTGCCGCCTAAGTCCGCAAGACCAGCTAAAAGATCTGCCAGACCAAAGTGACTCTCCATCTGCGCGCCTTTTTTCTGCGCGCATTCCTCGCACAGATGAAGTTCCGTCATCTTATCGTCTATGATTTCTGTCAAATGCACTGTCGCCTGAACCTTCTTGCACGTATCACAAAGCATATAAACCTCCGCATTAACTCTCAGCTTTCAGCTATCCCCGCACCATTCGCTTCGCTCAGGTACGAGGCAGGCAGCTAATACTTTATTCCATCCTCTTTAGTAAGCTCTCTAAATTCTTTCATTAGCTTTAATGTAGTCTTCCCTGGTTTTCCAGAGCCAACGGTTCTCTTCTCAACGCTCACAACGGGTATGATCTCAGCTGCTGTGCCTGTTAAGAAACACTCGTCTGCTGTAAAAAGATTATGCCTTGTCAGCACATCCTCTCTGGCATCAAAGCCGAGTTTCTTTGCTATACCCATTACCGCGTCCCGAGTAATACCTTTCAGTATCCCGAGATATGCCGGCGGCGTAATAAGAGAATCGCCTTTTACGATAAAAATATTGTCGCCCGTGCACTCTGCCACATAGCCTGATGAAGTAAGCATAAGCGCTTCTTCGTAGCCATTATTTACCGCCTCTATCTTTGCCAGGATGTTATTAAGATAGTTTAATGATTTTATCTGAGGATTCAATGCCTCAGGTGTATTTCTAGGAGTAGGCACTGTAATGATCTTCAAGCCCTCTTTATATAGCTTCTCCGGATAAAGCTGGATCTTATCTGTGATAATAATGATCGAGGCATTTTTGCACTTTCTTGGATCAAGGCCCAAATCGCCAACACCCCTTGTAACAATAAGCCTGATGTAGGCATCATCAAGCGAGTTGATCTTCAATGTATCAATAACCGCCTTTACCATCTCTTTTTTTGAAATATGTATCTTCATCATGATCCCGTGGGCGGACTCGTAGAGCCTGTCAATGTGCTCGTTTAATCTAAAAACCAGCCTGTCGTAAGAACGGATGCCTTCAAACACACCATCCCCGTATAAAAATCCATGGTCAAAAACAGAAACCTTAGCATTCTTTTTGTCAAAATACTCGCCATTAATATAAACCTTTGTCATAAGATCCTCCCATCTCTTATTTCTACAACCCTATTTGTCCTTTTTGCGATTTCCTTATCGTGCGTGACAATAGCTATTGTTGTGTTATTTTTTTTATTAAGTCTAAGTAAAATATCAAGTATCTCTTCACCCATCTTTGAATCCAGGTTTCCTGTAGGCTCATCACAGAGAAGTATATCCGGATCATTTATCAGCGCCCGGCCAATCGCAACCCTCTGCTGCTCTCCGCCAGAAAGCTCACTTGGCCTGTGCCGCAACCTCTCGCCAAGACCAAGCTCCTGCAATAAATCCTCTACTCTATTCCGTATGTCTTGAGTCTTGAGCCTTGAGCCTTGAGCCATCAAGGCCGGCATCATTGCATTCTCTAAAGCAGTAAATTCCGGCAATAAGTGATAAAACTGAAACACAAACCCTATATTCTGATTCCTTAAAAATGCCCTCTTAGCGTCAGGTAATTTATATAAATCCTGACTTCCAAAAACCACCCTGCCTGAGCTGGGTCTGTCTATACCTCCTAAGATATGCAAAAGCGTTGACTTACCAGCGCCTGACGGACCTACTATTGCCAATGCCTCGCCCTTCTTTATCTCCAGATCGATATCCTGCAAAACTCGCAGGTCCTTCTTGCCATTTTTATATATTTTGTGGATCTTCTCGGCTCGAATCATTTCATTAGCGGATAGCGTATAGCGTTTAGCGTATAGGATTAAGCATACGATAAAGCATGCTACCCACTTCTTTCAATAAATTTTCAATAATTTCATTCTTTTTTATGTAGTCCAAATCTATGGACAACAAGTATTGAGTTTCTAATTCACTTGAAGAACCGTACGATATAGATAAAAACTGTTTATATTCTCCTTTATGTTGCCTTCCGTAGCCTTCAGCAATATTAGAAGGTATGGATACAGCTGCTCTTCTCATCTGTTGAGCTAGACCATATACTTCAGATTTTGGAAAATCTTTAGTGGTTTTATATATCTCCAAAACCAATCTAAAAGCCTTCTGCCAAACTATTAAATCCTTGAAACCCTTAGTTTTCACTATCTCCTAACTCCTACACGCTATCCGCTAATAAAACTATCCGCTATACGCTATGCGCTATTCGTATCTCAATGCATCCACAGGCTGCATCCTTGATGCCTGCCATGCTGGGTACAAGGTGGAGATCAGGCTTATTGCAACCGCTGCTATGATTACAGTCGCCGCGTCAGCTAAATTTAAATTCACGGGGAGCTTATCTATATAATAAATATCTCTTGGTAGTTTTACAAACTCGTACGTCTTTAGCAAATAACACAGGATAAATCCACCTGCCGCGCCAAGGGCCGTTCCTGTAAATCCTATGAAAAATCCATTCAGCATAAAGATATTTCTTATCTTCGCATTTGTAGCGCCTATGGATTTTAAGATGCCTATATCCTTTGTCTTTTCCATTACCATCATAATAAGCGTACTTATTATATTAAAACACGCGACAAGCACGATTAACGCAAGTATTATAAACATGGTTATTTTTTCCAGCTTCAGCGCGTTAAATAAATTCTTATTTAGATCCGACCAGCTCCTTGCCCAAAAACCAAATCCGATCGCTTCCTGTATCTCATCGCGTATCGCGTCTGCGTTGTGCAAATCATCTACTCTTACACCTATGCCGCCTGCCATTCCCTCAACCGCGTAGAACTCCTGAGCGCCTTCAATGCTTGTAAAAACCAGGTTCATGTCATAGTCGAACATGCCTGAGTTAAATATGCCGGCTATTTTAAAAGGCCTTGGCTTTGGGCTCGCGGCTGATATAAGTGAAATCTCATCGCCTATACTGAGATTTAATCTCCACGCAAGCTCCCTGCCGATCAAGACACTCTCCTTGTCTAATTCAAGCGTGCCTACGACTAAATACTTTCCTATATTGGTTACGTGTTTTTCTCTTTCAATATCTATACCCCTGAAGATCACGCCTGTAACTTTATCTTTTTGCCTGATAAGCGCCTGGCCATTTACAAAAGGCGCGCTCGCTACTACATGCGGCATCTTGTTTATTTCATCTACGAGCTGATTATAATTCTCGATACCGCCGTCCTTTTCTATGATAATATGCGAATTCGTGCCCACGATCTTCTCGCGCAGATCATGATCAAACCCGCTCATAACAGCCAGCACCACTATAAGCGCAGTCACCCCCAGAGCCACACCCATTATCGAGATAAGACTGATAATGGAGATAAATTTCTCTCTGCGCTTTGAGACTAAGTATCTAAAACTAATCCAGAATTCGTATCGCATATTTCGGTCTATTGTCATTCCCGCGAAAGCGGGAATCTATAAAAATGTTATAACTTTTCCGGTTTAAGCTGCGGAAATAAAATCACGTCTCTAATCGATGGTTGGTTCGCGAGTAGCATCACTAGTCTGTCTATGCCTATACCCAGACCGCCTGCCGGTGGCATGCCATATTCAAGGGCTCTCACAAAGTCCTCATCTATCTTCTTTGTGCCTTCCTGACCCACAAGCTGATCCTTAAATCTTTTCTCTTGCTCGATCGGATCATTAAGCTCTGAATATGCATTTGCTATTTCCATACCGCCCATAAAAAGCTCAAACCTATCCGTAAGCAACGGATTATCTTTTTGCTTCTTTGCCAATGGACAAAGCTCAGCGAATAGATCCACTACAAACATCGGCTTATCCTTTGTTTCAGGTTCAAGCATCTCTGAGATTATATTTACTATCTGCGAGCGGGTAACATCTTTCCCTTTAAAATTCATACCTTTTTTCTTGAGCTTCTCGATCCATTCCTTTGCGGGATCATCAGGATTTATATCAAACTTTTTCTTGATCTCGCTGGCAAATGACCACCTGGGCCATGGTGTTGATAGATCTATCTCCTGATCTTTGAATTTTATCTTCAAACTGCCCAGCGCCTCTTTTGCGGCAAAGCTCAATATCTCTTCTGTGAGCCGCATCATGCCTTCGCAGTCAGAATAAGCCTGGTAGATCTCGACCATTGTAAACTCAGGATTATGCCTAACAGAGATGCCCTCATTCCTGAAATTTCTGTTGAGCTCATACACCTTATCAAATCCGCCCACCAATAATCTCTTTAAATGTAATTCCGGAGCCAGTCTTAAATATAAATCAGTATCCAGCGCCTTGTGATGCGTCTTAAATGGTTCGCCTGCCGCGCCTCCTGCCAAAGACTGCATCATAGGAGTTTCTACTTCTAAAAATCCTTTTTTATCCAGGAGCTCTCTGATCTTTGAAATAATCTTGGTGCGCAGCTGAAAAACCTTGCGCACATCTTCATTGACTATCAAATCCACATATCTCTGGCGATACCTGATCTCAACATCCTTCAGGCCATGCCATTTCTCAGGAAGCGGCCTAAGGCCTTTAGCAAGAACCGTTATTTCTTCAGCGTTTATCGTGATCTCTTCGGTACGAGTCTTAAAAAGCTCGCCTTTTACCCCTAATATATCTCCAATATCTAATCTTTTAAATATATTAGTAAATTTCTCGACTCCGATTATGTTCGCTTTTACATAGATTTGCACTCTTCCACTGGCATCCCGCAAATCCATAAAAGCGCTCTTCCCGTGCTCCCTGAGAGCAGTAATACGCCCGGCAGTCTCGACCTTGGCGCCTTCCTTAAAATCCTTAACAAGCTCATCAATACTCTGCGCTTTATTAAAACGCCTGCCATATGCCTCAACACCCATCTCCTTCAAAGCATTAAGCTTATCAATCCTCTGCTGCACAAACTCGTTCATATCCTGCATAAAAACACACCCCTTCCTTCTGGGCAATTATATCTTATATGTATTATAGTGTCAATAGAAATAGGGGTCTGACAATACTAGGAGAGGGGCAAGGAATTATAACTCAGTTAAACTTGCATTATTTATCAACTCGGATAACTCTGAAATTTCATCTAGTTTAGCAATATATTCCATTATTTGCAATACATGCCCGTAGATTGAGTCCAGTAAAATATTTCTATCTCCATTGAGCTTAGATTGAAAGTCATGCCACTCTTGTTTTATATGGGCAGACAACCGACCTGGCTGCATTGTATTACTTTGCCTTTTATTCTGGATATTTTGATTTAAAAAATAAAGATTTTGCTTAAGACTAAGTAAAGAATGCTTTATTTGTTTTATCATTCCGACATTAGAAATAGAAGAATCGAGATGTTGTTCTATTTTTGACAAAATTTCTATAATATTCTCCATTTGTGTTGATGTATTTCTGATAATTTCTTTATAATATTCGTTGGTAAAAAATCCCGTTTCCCTTACCTCTAGTGCTTTCTTTCTTATATCATCCATGCAGTTTTTTATCTCTGTCACCAAGACTGTCTTAGTATAAGTAAGCTTTTCTTTCTCTTCAGTTATCAGAGGTACTCTTAAGGTAGCCGGAGAAGCATGAATACCTGTTGTAATAATAAAATGGGATATAAGCATTAAAAATATTATTTTTTTCATGATCTTTTATTAGAAATCACTTTTAAGCTAAAGAGCTATACTAAGTATCCTTTCATAAATTTTAAATAAAATCTGTATAGAATACTCCATTACAAAATTATTTTTGATAGATACATCGGAATCAATTTTCCATACAAGTGTCTTTTTATAATGTCCTTTATCCACATTCATTTCTTTAATGTCAAAATCCCAGCCGGTTGTTGTTTCATATCTTACATCAAACACCTTCAAAAAATAATCAAAGATCTCTCTGCCTTTTTTGCAGTTTTCATCCAATAACTTTTGCTCCATACGATATTCTTCGTTTTCTATAAGTAAAATCCCTGTTTCTGTTAAAAAAGACAGCGCCTTATCTATATCCATCGTACCTAAAAAGTCATCCGGACTTTTAAGTTTATAAATGATAATTTTATTTTTTATTTTCCTCTCAATTGCTAGTTTTGAATAACTTCCTGTATCTAAAAATATACTATATAAAATCGGGAGGATATTGTAAAGCTTGACATATTCTGGTTTAGGTTTTTTTGCCAGGATCAACAACTCATTTCCAGCATAAGATGTTTCGAATCCGAGCTTGTTTAATACCTTCTTTAAAATTTTCGAATAGCCTTTCTTCTCTGACAGCACAATAAATGGTTTACCACCCTGCAGCATCTGGTATGCCGCCATAAAATCCTTCATAATGGCTTTAAAATCTATATCCGCCAGCGTGGAAAAATCCACAATAACAGCAGAAAAGTAATTATCATCCGTCAGCATGCCACTACTAGTCTTATCCCTTTGATTATCAGGATGTAGTGCAGATATTTGACGGGGATATATACTATAATTTTTCTTTTTTAAAAAATCTGAAATGAACCCGGGATTAATGCTTCCGTGCAAAACTAAAATATCGTCTGTTTTGCTTACACCTGCCTTTTTAAGCTCTTCAAGCACCTCATTGCTTAATTCATTAAAATCATAACCTTCTTTTTTCGCATCGGAGAAAATGGCGACTGGCCGCAATGCAGGCATGGCATATGCAAAAGCATTTAACAGAAAAAATATGCTGATATATATAGGAATAAATTTTAAAAAAAAGGATTTTTTTAACATTAGTTATATTGTAATTTCTTTTATAAAGTGTTTATATTATACCAAATAATCTATTCTAAGTCAATATTTTATTAAATTTATGCTTAGGGAAAGTTAATAGTGGAAGTACTGTGTTTGGCAGTAAATAGCTCTCCAACAGAATTGTGAATACGGCCGTAGGAATCTATGAAGCAGGAATAGCCTGTATTGGCACAGCGAACTATAGGGACGCGATTCTCGATTGCACGGAAGACTGAGCAGGCTGCATGTTGATATGGCACGCCGCTTTTGCCGTACCAGGCGTCATTCGTTATTACCACTAGAAACTGCGCGCCTTTCTGGACAAATTTCCTGGCAATGTCAGGGAAAATATCTTCAAAGCAGATCAGCGTAGCAAATCTATGCTCGATTTTTTCAACTTGCTGTTCTCCTGCGCTAAAATCGAATATTTGCTGTGGGGCTGGACGTTCGATCTTAAATATCCTATACTCTTCCCCTGCTGTAAAATGTCCCAGTTCACCAAGCACCAGTCTATGCAAAAAAGGGATCTTGTCTGCAAATGGCACGAATTCGCCAAAAGGCACAAGGTGGAGTTTATCGTATTGATCTGTGATTTCGCCTTTCTTTGAAATAAGCACAGCGCTGTTAAAATTCTCCAAATTCCTTTCAGTATTTGCTCCTATTAAAAGCGGAATCTGTATCTTTCTTGCCAGATCAAAAACCTGGCTGGTCTTTTCTTCGTCACTTACAAAAAATCCAGGAAAAGACGTCTCAGGCCAGATTATTAAATCAGGTTCGTCAAATGCCGCGAGCCTTGTCAGATTAAGATATCCATCCATTATTTCGTCGCTCGCAAGAGGATCCCATTTCATCTCCTGCGGGATATTGCCCTGGATAACTGATACTTTAAGGCTGTCGCCTCCTTCTTCCTTATATTCTCCTATCTTGATCTTGCCGTACCAAAGCACCATCCCCAGAACCAGTATAGCTACCATCAAAGACCTGGTTGATCTCTTGAAAAACCGATAGACCGCAACATTCATCATCATTATGATGAAAGAAACACCATAAACTCCTGAAAAATCCGCGATCTGGATTAAATGCAAATTCCTGTATTGCGAATAACCCAACAAAGCCCAGCCAAAACCTGAAAAAAGATGTGATTGTACATATTCTAGAAATATCCAGATAAGCGGTATAAATAAAATACTGAGACCTGATATGTAATAGATGAGACGATTGAACAAAAATCCAAAAACCCCGAAATACAACGCAAGGTATAGACAGAGCACAATAAGCCCGATACCTGTTACATGATAAAGCCAGTATAAGACACCGAGATAAAATAAAAACCCGCATAGGTACGAATTCCAAAATGCATTTTTTGCCGGCTTTTTCTCTATTGCAAAAAGGAGCGGGACAAAACCTACAAAAGCAAGATAGCTTAGATTAAAGTTAGGAAAGGCTAGGATTAGTAATATTGAAGAAATTATCGCAAGAAGCATTTTTTCAGCTATCAGCTATCAGCCTTCAGCTATCAGCAAAAATATTTTAAGCTGATATCTGAGAGCTGAAGGCTGAAAGCTCCTCATTGTCCGCAGCATTTTTTATATTTCCTATTACTACCGCACGGGCATGGGTCATTTCTGCCGACCCTAGGCTCTTCTCGTTTATGCTGAGCAGGCGGCTTTGGTAAATCTTGCGGAGATTGTGAAGTCGATGTCCTTGACATGGGAGAAATCTCATCATGTACTAACTGCTGTGGAAGCGACTGGAACACGCCTCTGGGCGCGCCTTCTTCACGTACAGCCTGGACCTTGAATAAAAATTCCAATGTCTCGTCTTTGATCGAACCTATCATACTCATAAACATATCATACCCTTCATGCTGGTATTCCACTAACGGATCACGCTGTCCATACGCGCGCAGGCCAATGCCCTCTCTCAGATTATCCATTGCATGAAGATGATCTTTCCACTTTGTGTCAATGACCTGGAGCATGAGCATCTTTTCAATATGCCTTAAGAGTCCGGGGGCCATGTTTTTTTCTTTTTCTTCGTATGCGGATTTTACCATCGTGCTTAGTTCATTAAGAATTGCGTCACTATCTTTACCTTCGACCATATCCTCTAAGTTCTGTAGTCTGATATTAAACTTTGACCGGAACCATTCGCAAAATTCGGCATACTGCCAGTCACTCTTATGAGTTTCAGCATTGAAATAAAGGCCCATTGCGCCATCAATGACTTCCTCTATGATCTCATGAAGATGCTGTTTTATGTTTTCACCTCTTAAGACCTTACGCCGCTCCTCGTATATGACCTCTCTTTGTTTATTCATCACGTTGTCATACTCGAGCACGTGTTTTCGTATGTCAAAATTATGCTGTTCCACCCTTTTTTGCGCCACCTCAATAGCACGCGACACAAGAGGATGTTGTATGTCCTGGCCTTCTTCTATTCCGAGCTTGTCATAAATAGCAGCTATCTTGCCAGAGCCAAAGAGCCGCATTAGATCGTCCTCTAAAGATATGTAAAATTTAGATGAGCCGGGATCACCCTGCCTGCCTGAACGTCCGCGCAGCTGATTATCTACGCGACGGGACTCGTGACGCTCCGTGCCAATTATGTGCAGGCCGTCAAGAGAGACTACCTCTTCATGTTCTTTCTTTACCTTTTCTTTCGCTTCGATCAGCATACCTTTTACTTCATCCTCAGTCACATTCTTTGGGCCCAGGCCTTTTGCCTTTAGCCAATCATTCACCATGTATTCAGGATTACCGCCGAGTAAAATATCCGTGCCGCGGCCAGCCATGTTTGTGGCGATCGTAACTGCATTGAGCCTGCCTGCCTGCGCAATAATGACTGCTTCCATCTCATGATATTTCGCATTCAGGACATTGTGGGGGATGTCGCGGCGCTTGAGCATCGCACCCAGGCGCTCTGACTTTTCTATTGAAATAGTACCGACGAGAACCGGGCGGCCCTTTTTGTAAAGTTCCTCGATTTCATTGCACACGGCATTGAATTTTTCTTTTTCCGTCTTATAGATGACGTCCGGATAATGCGCCCTTATCAATGTCTTGTTCGTGGGCACTGCTACTGTATCTAATTTATAGATATGGCTGAACTCCTGCGCCTCTGTCATTGCGGTGCCAGTCATGCCAGCGAGTTTTTTGTACATCCTGAAATAATTTTGAAACGTAATGGTGGCGAGCGTCTGGTTTTCTCTTGCTATCTTAAGTCTTTCTTTTGCTTCTACTGCCTGGTGCAAACCATCTGACCAGCGTCTGCCAGGCATGAGCCTGCCAGTGAATTCGTCGACTATAAGCACTTCTCCTTCTTTTACAACATAGTCTACGTCTTTTTCAAAAAGATTATGCGCTTTTAAAGCCTGGATTATGTGGTGCCGGTATTCCATTGTAGACATATCGTGCATGTTGGTTATGCCTAGCATCTCAGCGACCTTTGCTTCGCCATCTTCCGTAAGATGCGCTGTATGCGCTTTTTCATCCACGATATAGTCATAGCCTGTTGAAAGATCTATGCCTTTGAATTTCGCGTCGATCTCGTCTTTTTCTAAAATGATGCGGCCTTTTAACCCTGGCACTATTTTATTGCATGTATAATATTTATCTGTGGATTCTTCTGACGGGCCTGAGATAATAAGCGGGGTACGAGCTTCATCTATTAAAATACTATCTACTTCATCGACAATAGCGTAATTTAGCTCACGCTGCACCATGTTTTCAGCGCGCGCGACCATATTGTCCCTAAGATAATCAAAACCAAATTCATTATTTGTGCCATAGGCAATATCTCTTCCATAAGAGATCTGTTTTGCCTCAGGGTCCATGTCGTGCTGGATAACGCCTACGCTAAGGCCAAGAAATTCATATACTGGCCCCATCCACTCTCTATCACGACGAGCAAGATAATCATTCACAGTTATGATGTGAACGCCTTTGCCGCTCAGCGCGTTTAGATATGCCGGTAATGTTGCGACAAGAGTTTTTCCTTCACCTGTTGTCATCTCGGCAATCTTTCCCTGGTGAAGCGCTATACCGCCCATAAGCTGTACATCAAAATGCCGCATGCCTATGGTACGCTGACTAACCTCGCGCACCACTGCGAATGCCTCAGGCAGGATTTCGTCAAGAGTCGCGCCCCCTGAAAGACGGTTGCGAAACTCATCTGTTTTTTGGCGCAGCTCAGCATCGCTAAGCTTCTGCACCTCCGGCTCAAGTGAACTTATTTTATCCACGAGCGGCTGCAGCTTCTTGATCTCCCGCTGATTCTGTGACCCTACGAGTTTTTTGAATATCCAGCTAAACATAAAGCAATTATATCATAAAAAAATAGGGACAGACACTATTTTATTTTAAAAATAGCTCTTCCTATAAGCCTATGTTTTCTTTATTTAACAATTTTTCTTCCACTGATTCGGATGATAGAAAATATTTTAAGCACTTATGTACATATAATTCTACAGCTTTAATATGATGATCATGTTCACCAGGAGGAACAAAAATCTTATCTTTAAGAGTCAAAGGACCATCTTTTGGTTTAGAGTGGGCAATACCGCAAACATATCTAACATCATAATTCGGATGCCACTTTTGTCCATCTGAAACCTTATCTGTTTCAAATAACGCCTTGCTTCCTCTGTAAATAACCTTTGTCGGATCATTGGCATCGAAAAGAACCGGTATAGGCCTATAGAATTTCTTTTCCCCCTCTACATAAGATTCGTTACAGATCGAGAATAAATAATCTTTGCCATCTATCCTTACCAGGCGAGATGGCGAACCAATACTTACCCGACTCTCACCTGTACGTCCAAGATATTTCTTGCCTTCCAGCCCTTTTATGGGTTCCCCTATCTTCCAAGGCCCACTAAGAGACGGAGCTGTGCACCCAAGAACGCTCTCACCTAACTTCTCATCATAATAAAAATTCAAATATGTAAAAAACGTTCCATCCTGCCGCTTAATAATATTTCCGTTCTTGGTGTGTCCTTTAATAAATGATAATCTATTTTTTAAAGAAGTAACAGCGTATGGATTTTCGTAAAACTCTTTAAAATCTTTCTTAGTGATAGAGTGAAATGCCAAGTGCCAAACCCGTTTCTTTGCCTCTGTACACTGCAGTATTATGTTATCGTCTATGGTTACAATACGCGGATCTTCATAAGCAACAATACCATCCTTGTAGACTTTGATACCGTTCTTCATTTCGTAGCTTGGGCTCAACACAGGTTTATTAAGAATAGATAATTTATAACCCTTTGTTGTTTTTTCCAAAACAGCAAAGCCTATATGCGAAACATATCTTTCTCCTTTTGCATCCGCGGTCTCATTTACAACAACCCTTGGAAAAAGAAAAATCTTTCCAGGAAAGTTTAACTCATCCTGATAAACACCTGGGTTTAATACGTGTTTAACTGTTACCCCTTCCCAGCGTATATCTTCCGGGCTCATTATGAGTCCAAGTGCTTTTCCATTTTCGATTTCGACTTCTGTTACTTCTATTTCCTTCACTGTATACATGAGTTCCTTAATGGTTTTTTCTGAGAGAGGATTACTCCGTAAAGCAGGTCTAAGATTCAGAGAATAAGCCAAATCTATCGACATTCCTACCATCAGTATAGATATTAAAATTAAAGCTAAATTATATCCTTTTTTAATTCTCATCATAATGTATCCATAAAAATAGCTCTGTAAAGCTATATGACTTCTATAGTTATTATAATCTGATTATACCATATAAACAGGTACAGGGGAAGGGAATTCAGGGGTTACTTCGGAGCTACTTTCTCGCTCTCCATTTCAAAAACGCTTCGATAAATCCATCTATTTTGCCGTTCATAACCGCATTGACATTAGACGTTTCGTGACTAGTCCTATGATCCTTGACCATTGAATATGGGTGCATTACATATGAGCGAATTTGACTACCCCATTCTATCTTCTGCTTTTTAGAATACTCTTCTTCCATCTCTTTTTTCTTTGCGTCTAATTTTGCCTCATAGAGCCTGGACTTTAAGACCTTCATAGCCATGGCCTTGTTCTTGTGCTGCGAGCGCTCATTCTGGCACTGCACTACAATATTCGTTGGCAAATGCGTGATCCTCACTGCAGAGTCAGTCACATTCACGTGCTGGCCGCCTGCGCCGCCTGATCGATATGTATCGATCCTAAGCTCTGACTCCTTTATATCAACCTCTACATCATCCTCGAGTTCAGCTATAACATCCACTGACGCAAAAGAGGTATGCCGTCTTTTATTTGCGTCAAATGGCGAGATCCTCACCAGCCTATGCACGCCCCTTTCTGATTTAAGATAACCAAATGCATGAAGGCCTGACACGATCATCACCGCGCTTTTCACTCCTGCCTCTTCTCCGGATAACATGTCAATTATCTGTGTTTTATATTTGTTTGTCTCAGCCCACATCGAATACATCCTCTGAAGCATACTTGCCCAATCGCATGATTCTGTGCCGCCTGCGCCGGCGTGTATGCTAAGGATCGCGTTACTGCTGTCGTGAGGCCCGCTCATAAGGCTTT
>JBHPHU010000020.1:0-21067 GCA_042571405.1 Candidatus Omnitrophota bacterium
CTGGCCCTTACCGCAAAATAATAAAGAGTGCCGTCGGTCAAAGAATATATTGTATGAGGCGAGGAGCTTGCATAAACTGGCGTATTATCAAAAATACTGCCTGCGTTCGTTCCTGAATAAACATAGTAAGAAATAGGCGTGCTTGTGTCTGATGCCGAGCCAAATTCTACGGTCACTTGCCCACTTATGCCATTGGCGTATGCTGAAGTTATACCGGCAAATGTTGGGGGCGTAACATCTGTTCCCGATATTGTAGGAGTCGCAGAAACCTCAGTCGTGTTTGTGTCTTCGGTGTCGCTTCCAGAATGGATATCATCAGAGGAACGCACTACAAAATAGTAGATAGTGTTGTTAGTCAAGCCTGTGACTTGAACCGCTTTATCGTATGTGATTAATTGCGGTGTCCCATAGGTGTGTGAGCCGGAAGTAGTGCTGTAGTATACATGATAATGGTCTGTAGTTATGCTTGAATCTGTCCATGTGAGATCTATCGTACCGCCTGTACCGCGATTAATTGCCGCGAGGTTATCGACTTCACTGGTTCCGCCGCCTCCGCCGCCTACAGGTATTTGCAGGAAAATGCTCGCAAAGGGCTCATCACCGTCACGCGTAGAATTATAGTTGGTATCATTATAGACTACCATTGCTCCGCCATAAGTGCCGTCTACAGTGCCTGCAGGAACAGTGACATGTATAGTTGAGTTTGTTGTTTCGTTGACCCCTAGTGTTCCCGCAACAGAAGAGTTAAGGTTAAATGTTATGTTACTCCCCGGAATGGTTTTTGAAAAATCACCGTCTTTATATAAAATGTTTGTTTCGATTTGAATATTCGTCAAAGTGCTCCCCGCTGTATTTTCCACATGCACTGTTTCAGTGGAGGTGGTTGCTCCTGCGCTGGTTGTGCCGAATATCACGCCTTGCTCGAGCACATCTAATCCTGCTGCTCCGACAGTAACTTGCAGTTCTATTTTTACGAAACTCTCGCCGCTATCTAAAATACTATTGTTATTGATATCATCATATAATTTTAGCCTGTTTCCCGGAACAGACATATATTCTCCCGAAGCAGTGCCTGCAGGAACGTTTACGCTTATAGTTCGAGATTCGCTGGTAGACGCTGATATAGTATAACCATCCGTAAAATTTACATTATTGGCGGGAATGGTATAAGCGGGATCCAAGACATTTGTCAGCATTCCTCCCGCCATTTTAATAGTAGCAGCGACAGTACCTGTGTTTTCAATCGTAATGGTCTCACCTCCTGATGTAGTGCCTGGCGAAACATTGTTAAAATCAATTATGCCAAAGTCACCACTGGGAGTCGGGGTTGTAAGCGTTAGGGAGCCTTCACCGGCAGTTCCTGATCCAACTAGCCAAGACTCTTCTGTATCATATCCGCTTTCTCTGCCATCGTTAGCAAAGGCACTGACTGTAATATAGTAGGTATATCCGCTTAAAAGTCCGCTTATGGTTTCTCTTGTAATATTTGGACCAAATACCTGCACGTAATCAGCTGATTGATAGGAGGGAGAAGAGATGCTGTAATACATATAGTAACCATCTGCTTCAGGCACGCTGTCCCAGTTTACAGCTATTTCAGTAGATGTGCCCCCTGATTCCAGCCACACATTTGCTGGATAAGGCAGTACGCCAAGATCGATATACTCTGTAAGCATAAGTTCATCTGGATATGGGTCATTTATTCCAGATACGATTTCAATCTTGTATATAGTTTTTGTTAATGGATTTAGCGAGCCATTAAAACTCATGCCTGGGTCGGTTCCGGAAAGAGGTAATTCATACATATCTCCATCTGTATACCAAATTTCTACCAGTGGCATGGATACTATTTCTGTAGTAGTTACATTGACTGAAAAATAATCATCTATTATAGGCGGGTCAGGGCTTATGTATATTGTTGTAGTAGTATCTCTTAAAGGAATCATGCCTCCCGTAACATAATGTGTAAGCGCGATCTCATACGGCATAGGATCATTCGGACCTGACAAAAGTCGGATTTTATCTATAGGTTTTGTTACCTCGCTTAATAAAGCGGTAAAGTTTATTCCTGGATCTTGCCCTGAGACAAAAGGTTCGAATGAACCCCCATCATCATAAATTATTTCTATAACAGGTGTGCGCACCGGAACCGTAGTATTTACTGTAAATGAAAGACTATTTCCCATCGTAGGCGGGTCAGGATTGAGGATTAATTCCGGAGAACCATCCCCTAATTCCGGCATACCTGTTCCTTCAAAGTAATGCGTGTGTTCCGTCGATCCTGTTGACGGGTCTATAAATTCAGCGCTTTCAGCAGGCCCTTTTACTTCAGCTAAGTAACCGTTGAAATACCATCCCGGCGCATTACCGGATATTTGCATATAGTCGCTAGCCGGTGATGTTCCAGCGGTATAATTTATCCTGACTACCGGCAGACCAAGTAAAGCCGGTTCATCAGTAGGCAGATCTAATACCAAGTATAAGGACTGGCCTATTATAGGTGGATAAGGGTCAAATGTAACAGGGCTGAAGTCCGGTCCTTCGCCGGATCCGCCTACAAATTCTTCAGTTAGTTTATTGCTATGATCGTGATTCCAGATTTCAATACGGTCGACGTAGTTAATTAGCGTAAACGAAGTAGTAGAAGAAAAGAAAGTACCTGGCAGAGCGCCATTATTAAGTTCTAGTTCGTACGAAGTGTTATCTGTTTGGATTATATTAGCGATCGGGTAATCATACAATAGACTATCAGAATTGAATTCTACATAAAGCGACTGGCCGATAGCAGGTGGCTTAGGATTATAATCCAATATTCCAGTAGTTCCGCCTTCTTGGTCTCCAAAATAGCGGGAGCCAAGTCTGTAACTTCCGGCAGCGTCCTCAACTTTTATTTCTTTTATGGATTTAGTTGTGTAAAAGTTTGCGCTGAAATAAGTTCCCGGTAAAGCACCTGTAAGAACAGGAGGCGTAGATTCCATAGAGTCATCAGAATAAATTATCTTTAATATAGGAAGGCCAGATTGGTAGTTATCTGTAATTACATTTATGTTAACATTAGTGTTTGCGTAAGGCGGGTCAGGAGTTATTTCGATTATTGCGCCTCCTGACATTATGTATTGATTAAAGTAATGCGTGTGCAGAATAGAACCGGTCATCGGATCCAGGAATTCAGCAGCTAGGACAGGGCCTTTTATCAGCGCCAGGAAGCCTTGAAAATGCCAACCTGGGATAGCGCCTGTTATTTCCATGTCTTCGCTTTCCGGAGTAACTCCGGATTCATACTTTATTCTTACTCTCGGCAGCATTCCTGCAGGCGGCTCTTCAAAGGGTATATCAAAAACAAGATAGAGAGAATCTCCTATCGTGGGGGGATCAGGATTAAAGTTTGGAGCGTTAGGCATGCTGGGTCCGAATGCCTCATAGGTTTTGCTGTCAATCAAGACGCCATTGTAATTTACATCAATTAAAGTAAGAGGTGATGTGAACGCAGCTGCAGTTATCTCCGCGGTAAATTCAGAGCCTGGCAATGATCCTGAAACACTTAACATACGCATTTCACCGTTATCAAATTCTACTTCAATCTCAGGAAGGATATCTATGTTGCGGAGCTGCTGTGTGGCATCGTCTACTATTCTGACCCTGATCTGTGTATAAGCGCCCATCATCGGAGGATCAGGCGTAACTGATATCATTCCTATTATCCCACCGCTTGCCTGTGTATTTATATATTCTTCAGGTACTATGCCTCTCGAGCCTTCTACGCCGATAGTTTCTATGGTTTCCGTATGTTCAGAAGCGCTTAAGCTGGTCTGATAGCTCATCATAGGTCCGGAGCCAGAAACAGGTATTTCAATCCGTCTTCCGCCAACAAACTCTGCAAAAAGTCTTAACTCCGCAAGTTCAAAATCAACCACTTGGTTAAAATCAAGACTTATGTCAACGGCGTTGCCTATAATTTGTTCGGAATTCACACTTATTCTTACCCACAGGTCATATGGCGTAGCTCCTGAAATCGGCATATCATCGCCGATAGGATGAGAATGTTTTAATCCTCCTGTCATTGGATCATAGAAATTTATGGCTGTAATTATATCTTTCACTGAAGGCAAATAGCCTTGAAAACTGGAGCCAGGCAGTGATCCTGACATTGCAAATGCTTCCTCACCCTGACTTGCGTATTGTGCTTTTACACTTGGGAGAACAGGTATCGTCATAGGAAGCATGACGCTAATATTTAAAGGATTGTCTATTATAGGAGGATATGGATTTAATTCTACGGGCGGCCTTCCGTAATCTATGGCAGAACTTACGTATTCATTTCTTATTTCACTGAGCATTGTTTCTCCTGTTGAAAGGACCGCTTCTACCTGGATTCGATATTCACCGGCAGAGAGATTAGATAAGAAATAACTCGTAGCATTACCTACGGGCTGCGGTGTTTGAGCATAAGGATCATTCGGTCCTTGTACGTAGAAGATATTATATTTAAGAGAGCCTGGTTGATGATCCCAATTTACTTGTAACTCCCCTGGCCCGGCAGGGTGGGTATAAAGAGGGAATCCTTGATTGCCATATGAAGACCCTGAGGTTCTTATATAATATTCTGAGCCGTTGATCTCTCTGCGGTCTCTATCAAATGCAATAACTTTTAATCTATATTCCATGTCTAATTCCAGATCTCTTAGATAATAATTATCTATCCTTCCAATATCTATTATTTGCCTGGGTATTCCTGTAGCTTCATAAGCTATTTTATGATGTTCTGCTCGAGGCAAAAGATTCCACTTTAGATTTAATTCTCCGGGACCTCCTGTAAAGGCCATTAATCCCAGCAAGTCACCTGTATTAGAGCCTGTGTCGCCACCTATATAAACAGGCATGCTTCCGCCAGGTATAGGTTGATTGTCCATATAGACCTCTAAGTTTGCCTGGCCGAATATAGTATCATGTGGAAGACTAAACATACCTGAAAAAATATCTCCCGGGATCTGGCCGGTTAGTGTTATAGGAATTACATTTCCAGTGTTTAGCTTAATTTTTGCTGTTGGCAGGCTATATACTTGTCCTGGGAATTCAAGCATGACACTTGCAGGCATTCCGGGCATTAAAGGCATTGGCATGATTTTCATATGAGGCGCTTCAGTAGAGCCTAGCATTTCAATCGGCAGGGTAACGAGTATTTCACCATTAGGACCTAATACTTCTATTGATGTAACAGGCATGGCGACTTTAGGCAGGGTTCCGGTAAACCTGTCGCCCGGTATGGGCCCGTTCATATTTACGGGTTCATTGCCATTTGTATAATTTACTTTAACGATAGGTACAAAGTCTATTATAAAAGGCGCATAAAGAGTAATTACTAAAGGTTTTCCTGGTATAGGAGGGAAGGGGTTTAATTCAGGAGGACGATGTTCTCCTTCCTCTTGGTGTCCGCCTTCCAAGAAGAAACTTTTTATTTCTTCGCCTGCGCCGCGATCAAAAACAGCATCTATCCTGGAGCCTCTGACTCTTGCATCGCGGGGGAATGCAGCGTGTGCCATAAATCTATTTCCGGGTACTGGGCCATCCACACGAAGTTCCCTGGGCCCTTTTTCAGGTATATCCAAAACGATTTTTATAGACTGCAGGCTATCATCAGAATAAACGGAAATATCTATGTAATCGCCTGGCATAGGTCTAGGAGGCATGACTGATATTCTTACATTACCTGTACCTCCGCCTCGCTGTGTCCTGGCAATGTATCCTTGACCTCCACCAATAGGTTCGCCTGATTCATCCATAAGCATTATATTTACCGGACCTAAAGATGCAGTTAGGGGTATTGTTACTTGGGTCCTAAACATTGTTCCAGGTATAGGACCCTCTAGAGCAAAAGGTGTCATTAAGCCGTCTGAGAAAATCAGTTTTCCGCGTGGCCTGGAATCCAGCTCTTCTCCCATAGAATCTACGTTTATCGTTACTGATTGGCCCGGCGTAGCAGGGGAGGGGATCATAAAGGCTTCGACTTCCATATCTGTTCCGCCAAATCCAGGGATTATGCCTGTAGGATATTCGTCCAGTATGTTACCTTCCCGATCTTTTACCATAATTACTGCCGGACCAAGACTTGCTTCTTTAGTGATTTCTATAGTGGCAGCCCATGCTTGCCCTGGTATGCTGCCGCTTAATTCAATAGGGATAAGCTTTCCATCACTTGTTCGTAATTCTGCAACAGGTATTTCGTCTAGAGGCTGACGTGATTTTACGGTAACTGTAAGAGAGGTATCTCTGGCTACGGGTCTTGGATTAGAGAAAGTAAATATATCTCCTGCTTCCATGAATTTTCTTCCATAGGGAGGAGCTATGCCAAAGGGACGCCTGGATTCACCGCGTTTTCCCATGTTGACTATTAATTCCGCAGGTCCGGGCTGTATTTCTTTAGGGCAGAGGTATTTTCCTATGAATTCAGTCCCTTCGCCGGATAGAATTATGTTATCTAATCTACCATTTGGGAGTCTGATGTCTAGAGTCGGGATCTCTTTTATAGCGCGCTCTGCAGTTATAGTTACGTCTAATTCTTTTCCCATTGGCAGAGGATCAGGATTGGCAATAATCCTAAAAAATCCCGAGCCGGCTATCAATGCATATGTTTCGGGAGAGGGAACAATCATATAAGGCCTTGATTCGAATATATCTTTGCTTTTTATTTGGATGATAGCAGGTCCTATAGAGGTAGTTGGCGTTGACTTATATGTCCCTTGGAATTTTTTCCCCGAACCGGTTATTTCGATTGAATCTGTCCTGCCATTGCTTAATCTTAAACTCACATTAGGCACATCTTTCAGTTTTTTACGCGATGTTATATTGAGTTGTGCGGTTTCTCCTTGTTCTAGCGGATAAGGAGAAACCTCTATCGTGAAATTCTTACCCCCCATACTGGCGCTGACAGCGGTAGGTAATGGTATGCTGAGGTTGATTTTTTCAGATACGAGGCCTGCGTAGTTAGTGGCATGACAATTAAACATTATAGACGAGCCGAATTCTCTCATTCGTTCTATATCTTCAAAGGTTACAGCTTTTATGAAATCGAAAAATCCATTATCGTCCGCCGGTATATCGACTTTTATATCCCCAAGCATTATATGGACCATTGCCTGAGAGCTGGTAATGCCCCTGACTACTATGCGTTCGTTGGTTATTTCTGAGAATTCTATTCGCAGGGGCAGGCTGGATTTGACTTTTTCCGGTTCGATCTCGAAAGTAAAAATAGAAGGAGAACTCTGGATATTTCCTGCCAGGTCGACTGCGCCGGTTAATTGAATAGTACCTGTGCCAGGGATCGTATCAGTCGGGATAGAGAGAATGGATGTAAAAGACGTGCCTGTTAAAGTACCGTCTATTGTAAATTCAAAGCTTGTGCCGTCAGGTAGCTGTATTGTACCTGCGGGCAGGGATTTTAATGTTTCGCCGACAATAATATTTACCATTATTTCATCACCTACTATGGCAGGTGGGGCAGGTGCTATACTGACACTGAAACTTGGCGCACTGGTATCCGTTGAATTTAAAAGCACGCTGTTCAATCCTTCTATGGTATTACCTAAGTTACCTGATGCATCTTTTCCTTCGACCGTAAATGTAATCAGCCCCGTAGGTTCATCAGTTGTGGATATGGCCCCGTAAAAAGATGCACCTGAGCCAGACATCTCTACGGGTTTAGTTTCTCCGTCAGAAAAAATGGCATTTACGAAAGGCAAACCTTCTAACATTTCTGGCTGCTCGGTTTTGGAATCAAGCACGTCTATGGTTACGGTCAGATCTTTTCCAATGGCAGCTGGTACGGGGTTTAAACCTAATATAAACAGTGGAGCGGCTGTATCTGGAGGAGAGACCTCTATAGGTATAGAACTTGTCATATTGCCCACTCTATCCAATGCTACTACAGTGACTGTGGATTCAGAAATAGGCAGAGTTTCTGAGAATGATCCGTCAGCATCGAACTCTATAGAGGTATTATTTATTAATATCTCAGCTAAACCAGAGCCTTCGTCGCTGGCTTTGCCGGAAACAATGATATTGTTTTCTTCGTAGACTTCTTCGTTTATTTCAAGGATAGGAGGCACTGTTTCTATAGAGACTTTTAGCTCTTCTGAGGCATTGCCGAAAGAATCATAGACAATAACTACTACGTCACCCATCCCTTGTTCTAAGATTAGTTCCTTTTTGAAAGAATTGTCTTTTAGATCGGTAGGTGCATTATTGACAGTAACTTTGAATTTTCCCATATCAAGTGCGTCTATATCGCGTTTTATCTCCATACTTCTGTTTCCAGCCAAGTCCTCAGCCACGGCTTTTACTTTTGACGGTTCTTGCGTTGGAGGAACTACGGTACCAGAGATTATTACGAACTCTTCAGTGTAAATAGCATTATTTAATGTGGCGTTGGGCTGGCCTATTATTATGTCTAACTCTACTTTAAAGGTACCGTCCTCATAAAAATCAATAGGCCTGTCATTTATAAGTACTGATTTTAGCCCTATATTGTCCGTAACTTTTCCGGATACTATTGCTTTAGGACTGCCATATGTTATTTCATTAAGAGTAAGTATGGGAGGGACGCGATCCGGAGGTGGAATTATTTCTTTAGGAGCACTTTCTTGATAGTTACCGTATAGATCAATGGCAGAGGCTATTACATTTTCAAGACCCGCGGTTATCGCTAACTTGTATTCAAAATTTCCTCCTGCTGGCAGAGCTATGTATATAGGTATGTCATTGATCCTTACTTCTTTTAGCCCTATGTTATCTTCTGCAATACCCTTTACGATACAATAACCTTTTTCGTAATCCAGGCCTTCTAAAGTAATAGTGGGGGGAGAGTTATCTTGAGTTACTTGTTCAACAGTTGCGGTTTTACCTGATAGATCAGTAGCTACTACTGTTATTTTTACCAAGTCAGCCGAGAAAGATAGTTCTAAATAAAAAATATTGTCAGTAAGTTTAACCTCGGCATTATTTACTGTAACAGATCTGATTCCTGTGTCATCCTCAACTGTTCCTGAAACAATTACCATATTGTCTCTAAATACCAGGTTAGCTACTGTAAGTTTAGGCGGTTTTTCGTCCTTTAAGGCTTCTATCGTGACCTCGAGCTCTTCTGAGATGTTTCCGGAGGCATCTTGTGCTGCTAATTTTCCAGTGATATCTTCTTTAGGTCTCGGGATCTCTATTGTAAACAATCCAGACCCGTCTACAGAGATATTGTCCTGGAAAAGAACGGAGGTAGTATCATATATCAATGAGTCAGCTTCTGTCTGGCCAGTGATCTTTACAGAATGTGTTTCATAATGTATGCCTCCCAGGCTAATAGTAGGAATCGTTCTATCGGCTACCATTAATTTGACAGGAGTAGTTTTGTTTCCCAGATTATCTTTTGCCTGGACAGAGATTTCTTTTAAATCAGCTGTAAGGGGTATGTGTATTAGAAAGTCGCCTTTTTCATCCACATTAATTTCGCGGCCATTTGCAATAACAAGAGAAGGAGACAAGAAAAGGTCGACCGGTCGAGAAAGATTATTTTTATTCCCTGCCTTATCCAAGATTTCTATATCAATTGATTTTAATTCTGTTGTAAGCAGGACAGTGTGTTTAAATAAGCTTCCAGTTTCCAGCACAACATCTTGTCCGCTTATAGTAAGACTTTCTACGCCAAGACCAACATCTAATGTATTTCCTTGGATTGTTATATTGGCTGCATCAATAGAGTTACCTTTTACTCCGATTCTATTGTCTTCATAGATCAAAGGTTCTAAATTTAAACTAGGCGGCATATTATCGTATAATTGAACATCAGTAACTTCTAATTCCGGCAGCCATTTATCTTCTACATTCAGCTTTACTTCAGTTGAGGTGTTGCCATTTGCTCCCTGGCTGATCAAGGTTAAGCCGTTTTCTACTAAATTAGCCGAACCTTCAATACTAATAGAGAATTCTCCGGATGCTTCTGCTGTTACATTTAGATCTCCGGCAGTGACTATTGCGCCAGGTGATGTTTTTCCTGTGACCAATATTCCTTGTTCAGTGTAGCCGAGCTTAACATCTCTAGTATTAAGCTCGGGGATAGCATCGGTGTCGTCAGAGGTCTCGCTTAGTTTTTCTTCAGGAATAGCAATGATAATTTCAGGAGATTCATTTCCTTCAGAGTCTTTTGCGCTTACAATAACTTCGATTAACGTAGCGACAAGAAGAAGTTCTTTATTAAAGGAACCCGTATCGTCTAATATAGCTAATCCACCATTTATTATAACTTCTTCAACCTTTACATTATCACTACAGACTCCGGAGACCAGGACAGAGGTGTCAGTATATCCCAGGTCCGATACCTGCAAAGTAGGAGGCTCGGTATCTTTGAGTGAAAGTAAAAGTGACTCTATTTTATCCAATAGTCTGCGTACCTGATTTATGTCTCCTTTTGCCAATGCAGATTCGATCTGGGTAGCAAGGCTTTCTATTTCAGTAGAAGAGAGACCTGATTTTTTTAGTTCTTCAAGTTTTTCCTTGAATTCTTTAAGACGGTTCAAGAGACCTTCAGGAGGACCCAGTTCTTTTAATAGGGCGATTGCCTCCAGCAGTAGAGTATTAAGTTTTTCAAAGTCACCTGATTCTTTTGCTTCTCGGATAGAGATCATTAAATTTTGCAGTTTAGTCAGGTCAAAACCGTTGGCTTCTTTCTTTGCTAATTTTTCCTCAAAAGTCTTCAGTAGATAGGCCAGCTCCTTCGGGATAGTTTTTGCAAGTAGAGGTAGTTTTTCTTTTATATCGCGCAGGACTTGTTCTGCTTCGATATATTTTCCGTCGAGCAGTAACCTGTCTATCAAGCTCAGTAATTCTTCTAATTCTACTAAGTTGAATCCCTCAGTCTTTTTCGCAAGGATTTCTTCTTTTAATGCAGCCAGGCTATCCAGTAGTTCTTGCGGTATTATTCGTTTGGACTGAAATAACATCCCCCTGGCTTTTAGCAGAAGCGCTTCAGCTTCGGCTTTGGCCCCGTTACGATAGGCAATAGCTGCTTTTTTTGCCAGTTCGATACACTCATCTACCATAAAACCAAGCTTTGCTTTTTCACTTATCTCATTCATCAATTGGTTTAATCTTTTGGAGAAATCGTCATCGGTTTTTGCTAGATTAAGCAGGCCGTGTTTGATTTGTTCGATAAGGTCTAATGCAGTTTCATATTTTTCTTCTTTGTAGGCTTCTTCAGCCTGATAAAAGAGGAGGTATATGTCTTTTAGGTCATATTCTTCAGCTTCTTTCTCTTCCAGGTTTTTCCTGATGAGATTGAGCTCTTCAGTAATTTTCTGAGCCTTAGGGTCTTCGGGTTTTTTTACATTAGTTAGCAACAATTCTCCTTCGTCCAGTAATTCCGCTGCCTTTTGGTAATTTTTATCCATCATTGCCTGAGTTATTTTATCCAAAATGCTTTTGTCAAGGATGTAACCCTCGGCTTTTTTCTGATTAAATAAAGCTACGAATTTATCGAATTTTTCTGTTAATTCACTATTTTTTTCATCATACTCATTTGCGTTTATTTCATCGTTAGTCGACATGTATTTATCAGATTCAGCTTCTTCGTCAATAAGCCATGTACTGCCTGGTTTTAATGGGCGTCCGCCTGCCCCGTTTTCGTCAGTATTATAAGTGGAACCCTCTAGGAGAGTATTGGATGTTGGCTTTCCTTCACCGTCTGTATCTATGATACCCTCTGTGCCGGTTACTCCTACGATGGCAGTGGAAGAGTGTATCTTGAATTCCGATCCTTTTTCGCGTAAAGGCGTTACTTTATATTTCATACCGCCCAGATTCAATTTTATTTCTCTTTTTTGTTTTCCTGTCTTGGGATCAAAAGAGATGTCTTTAATATCCAAAATGCTGTTTTCTCTTAAAGTAAGGATTGTCCCATCTGAATATTCAAGTTCAGCGCGTGATTCGAGAAGTGTGCGGATTTTATGGTTTGTGCTGAGAATATTTCCTTTGGCTGCCTTTTCCCATCCGGAACTGTCACTTTTTTTTATCTGGACTAAGCCATCTATGCTTTTGATGGTGAGAGTATTTTCTTCAGCCAGCAATATTGCAGATGTATTGTTTAATACTAAGAAAGATAGGAAGAATAATATGATACATGAGATTCTTTTATGATGGTTGCTTCGGATATTTGATATTAGTGGCTTGGCCGTACTTCTCACCTGTAAATGACCTTTCTGTTCATAGCTTAGCTCAATTTTCGTTTTTCATGCATTCCTTTAAATAGCCACGCGTCCAATATGTCTTTTTTGAATCTCCACTGACCTCCGATTTTAATCGCAGGGATGTCCGAGTCTTTTAGTAAACGATAGATGGTTATTGGATGTACTCCAAGATATTTGGCTAATTCTCGTAACGTCATTATTTGAGTACGCTTAGGTTTAAGTTGTTTTTCTTCCAAAGTCATTTTATTACCCTCTTATACTTACAATAAAATTATACCATAAAAGTTAGAAATATCAATAGATAGACATATATTTTTTGTTAAAGATAATCATTGATAGTTAATGATAAGAATAGTTATTGATTGAATAGATGGTTGATATTGATATGCTGTGCAGGGGTTGACAAACCTAAAACCCACGTGTATTATTGTGTTATGTTTATATTCTTACGATTATTACTGGCGCATTTCATTGGGGATTTTCCTCTTCAATCCAACAAGATCTATAAGCTTAAATATAAAGGTCTAATAGGCGTAGTGCCTCACGGTCTTATTATTGCCGGAACTCTTATTCTTTTCTCATGGCCATATCTTAAGTTACCGGCTATGTGGGGTTTTGTGATCTTGGTAAGCACAACTCACTTTTTAGTAGATTGGATCAAGATAGCTTCGATAAAAGATCAAAAAAATCAAAAAGAGGATTTTTGGCAGTATTTATTAGATCAATGTTTTCACATTGCTATTATAACGACAATTTTTCTCTTTACGGGCCTTAAAGATTTAAAGCCCCCAGGGCAGGCAACCGGGATACTTGCCGGTTTTTACAATACAGACAAAATTATTGTATGCGTAATACTTCTCATAGCCGCCAGCTACAATGGAAATTATATGATACAGACTTTCAAAAATACCTTTCTGAAGACAAGATATAACTGTACTTTATTTGAGTCGTGGTATGGGATGTTCGAAAGGGCGGTTATCGTCCTTATTTTCTTATATGGCGGAGGCTTTTTAATGATCATTCCGTTTGTATTTTGTCTAAGATTTCCTGTCTACAGAGTCGCGTTAAAATATAAGCTTGATCTAAGTAAAGAATTCACCTCTCTTTTAGAAATCTCATTAAGCGGGATAGTCGCTTTAGCCGCTGGCATGACTCTGTATCTAATCGTTTAAGGAGTAAGGTGCTTAAATTATTGGTAATAGACGATAACACTTCTTTGTGTGACCTGCTGAGGCAGTTTTTCTCTAGTAAAGATTATCAAGTCTTTATAGCTAGCGATGGCGAAAAAGGCTTGTCTATTACAAGAGAACAGCAGCCAAGTATAATACTGCTGGATATGATGCTAACGCCTACTAACGAGTTTGGGATAGATATTTTGAAACAGATAAAAAAAATTGATGACAAGATCAAGGTTATTATGATGACAGGCGCTGAAGATAAAGGAGTAATCAAGCTAGCTAAGATATGCGGAGCCAGTGATTACATAATTAAACCTTTTGACTTAGAGCAGTTAGAAAAAGATATTATGCCAAAGATCATAAAGCAACTTGGTTAGCTGTCTTAAGGATAGGATCTAATTAGGTGATCGGTGAGTTAACGGGGGTACTTATGCGCTAATATTGTTCGAGCGAAGCCCGTCAGGGCGAAATCGAGAACTAGATCGACTTCTCGACTCACTTTGTTCGCTCGAAGAATATTGGTCGCCACCCATGTTAGCTACAAATTACCTAATTAGAACTTGAAAGATTTAAGACATTGGAGTATACTATCAAAATGGATAAAACAGCCAATTATCAAAAGGAAATAGCTACTGTTTATAGGGTAAATGAGTTCTTGAGTTCCGCGTCCATAGGCAGCTTAGAGCATCTTTTGAATTTAATTATGGAGGAGGCGACTAAGACCGTTGACGCTGAGGTGTCTTCTATCGCTCTTTACGACCAGCATAAGAAGGATTTATATTTTACCGTAGCCTTAGGCGAGCAGGGCGCGCAGATCAAGGAAATTCGCGTAAAGCTAGGTCAGGGTATAATTGGTTCTGTCGCAAAGGAAAAAAAGGCCTTAAACATAGCTGATGTTGCCAAAGATAAAAGGTTTACCACCGGAATAGATAAAAAGACAGGATTTAAAACCAAATCAATATTAGCTGTTCCCATAATACACAAAGAAAAACTCATCGGAGCCTTAGAGGTTATAAACAAGAAAACTGCGGAGAGTTTTTCGTCTCAAGACGTAAAGCTTTTAGAGATAGTCGCCGGTCAGGCTGCCATAGCCATTGAGAATGCTATGTTGTACCAGAAGGTTTTAAGGAAACACCAGGCCCTTAAGGCAAAACACGACCAATTGATTGAGGCGCAAGCAAAACTGGTGAACATGGAGAAACTATCCGCTATTGGAAATATGGCTAGTCGTATAGTTCACGATTTCCGTAATCCTTTGGCGGTCATCAAGGGGTTTGCCGATCTTCTGATGATGAAGAAAGAAACAGTGAAGACTAAAGACATAGAAGAGTTTCATAAGATTATAGTCAGGGATGTGGAGCGCCTACTTGGGATGACTAGTGAAATTTTAGACTTTGCCAAGGGTAAGACGAGTTTATCGTTTGTGGAAACTACTATGAAAGAGTTGATCGATACTGTATGTGACTGTCTGAAAATTGATTTTGAGGAAAAGAACGTCAAGCTTATTACTAAGATAAATTATGATGGACCGCTTTATATAGATAAAAATAAAATGCAGAGAGTCATTTTTAATATTGCTTTCAATGCAAGAGACGCTATGTCTAAGTCTAAAGGTGGAAATTTTGAAATAGAGACTAGTGTTTCCGGGAACGACGCAGAGATAAGGCTTTCAGATACAGGCGGCGGTATTCCAGAAGAAATAAAAGCGAACATATTCGAACCTTTTGCGACTTATGGAAAAAGTAACGGGACAGGGTTGGGCCTTGCCATAGTTAAAAAGGTAGTAGGGGAACATGATGGTACTGTAGTTATAGAGAGTCCTTCCAAAAAAGATTCTTTTGATACGACCTTTGTTATAAGATTTCCTAAAAGAAAAGGGTAGTTGTGGGAAAAAAACCCGACAGCATAATTACCTATAGTTATAAATTTAAATTTGACAATGGCGCAGAAAAAGAGTTTGACGTTAATCTTGACAGTAAAACCCTCGATTTAATACAACTATCACAAGAAACATATCCTGATTGGACAGAGCTAAAATGTTCTAAGTGTCCGAATTGCACCCTGGACGAACAAAAACATAAATTTTGCCCAGCAGCGGTAGCTCTTGTAGATCTAGTTTCTTTCTTTAAGAAGTCTATATCCTATGACGAGGTCAATGTATCAGTGGATGCCGGAGGAAGAAAGTACGTGAATCGCGTATCTCTTCAGAAGGGTTTAAGCTCTTTGATGGGCATATATATGGCTACAAGCGGATGCCCTATTATGGAAAAACTTAAACCAATGGTTCGTCACCATTTGCCTTTTGCCACATCCTATGAGACAAGATATCGTATGATATCGATGTATTTACTTGCCCAGTATTTTTTGTACAAGCAAAATAAAACTCCAGACTGGGAATTAAAAAATTTGGTTAAAATTTACGAAGAGATAATAGTAGTAAATAAAAATTTTTTCAAGAGACTCTCGGATATTAAAGTTGAAGACGCAAGTCTTAATGCGCTTGTAAGCCTTGATTCTTTTGCGCATTCTGTGAGTTTTTCAGTGGATCAAGACGCTCTTCAGGAAATAGAGCTTTTATTCAAGGCATATCTTAAATAAAAATGAATAAAAAAATAATAAGCTTACTTATAATAGTTTACTTTGTTCTCGGGGCAGTTGTTTGTTTTGGTGAAAAAAATAGTCCTGAATTTGAATTTGTCAGGGATTATGTCGAAAGTTTACGCTTTCTAAAACTATCCGTAGAGCGGCATAGAGAATCGAATTTAAAGAGTGTTAATTATCAGACCGAGATAGAGATGGTAGCTGATTTTATGAAAGATTTTAGGTTGGATAATCATGATTTGGGGGTGGCAAAAAGTATACTGGACAAATATGTAAGATCTGAAAACAAGGTTATTAAAGAGATAGTCCCATCTATATTAATCGTATACGATATGCTAATCGGAGTAAACGCAAAAACTTTGGAATTGTATGAAAGATTATATAGCCCTGAACTTGTAAACAACCCGGGAAAGATTAATAAAAGCTTATGCATAAGCAGCGCCAGTAAAATAATGGCTGACAGAGAGCGCGCGGAAAAACAGTTGTTAGAAGCCAATGTTTTGGTTACGATCACTCTGGTCAACAGTGCGCCTGGTAAGAAGGGATTTTTTGCGATTAACTCAAAGGAAAGAAAAGAGCTTATCAGTCTGATAGATGAAATATTTAGCTATGAAACCTATAATGAAGCGGGATTAACTTATGTTGATTCTTGTGGAGCAGCCATGAGACGAATGCTCGCTAGTGACTAATCTATAGACTTAACTAAACTCAAAAGCTAACTATTGACTCCCCAAGCCAGATTTGTTATAATATATTTAGAGAAAAAGAGGTGACTTATGGCGAGAAGAGCATGGCTTTTGTCGCTTTTTCTGGCGATCATAATCTCTTTGGGGGTATTTAGTCTTAACAGTTTTGGCAAAGAGAAGAAAAGTGACGATGCCAAGGATGTTAGCGAACTCTCAGAGAAGATAGATGAAGTTTTAAAGAATCAGCAGGATATAATAGCGCGTCTTGAAGATGTGCGTGCACAGCAGGATATAATAAGAATCAGGGCTTCGCGATAGATTTATAGGAGAAATAATGACTAATACAAGCGAAGTCTCTATTATTGTATCTTTTGTGGCCGGGCTCCTGACTTTTCTGTCTCCGTGTGTCCTACCTCTTTTTCCATCATATATAACATATATAACAGGGCGGTCTTTCGAAGATCTAAAGACTGGAGGGTCTTCATTTAATATAAGAAGAGTGACTGTCCTGCATTCATTATTTTTTATACTTGGATTTTCTATTGTATTTATGCTTCTTGGTATTACATTCGCGTACCTGGGAAGTTTTTTTGGAATAAGAAAAACTTTGATGGAAAAAGCAGGCGGGGTGCTGATAATTTTATTCGGCCTGCACATGTCCGGCGCGTTCAATCTGGGATTTTTAAACCGAGAGAAAAAAGCAGCTTTTACTAAAAGAAAAACAGGTTATTTTGGCTCTTTGTTAATAGGCATGGCATTCGCGTTTGGCTGGACACCATGTGTGGGCCCGATTCTTTCAACAATACTTATATACGCGTCTACGCTTGAGAGTTTGCCCAGGGCAATAATGCTTTTATCATTTTATTCAATGGGTCTGGGCGTGCCGTTTTTGATCTCGAGCCTTTTGATAAACCAGTTTCTTTTTATATTTAACCGCTTCAAGGGTTTTATGAAATTCGTCCCTATTGTTACAGGAGTATTTTTGATAGGCGTAGGCATATTGCTGTTCTTGGGGATATTTTCAAAACTCGCAGGCATTCTTGCCGCATAAAGGGAGAGTCTATGAGCAAAAAGACCATGGTTGCTATATCAATCCTTGTTTTGACAGGCGTTATTGTATTTGCCTGGTTCAGCAGTATCAATAAGGTCCCAGAGGTAGTTTATAGACCTGCCCCTGATTTTGCGCTTTCGGATATAGATGGCAATGAAACTACATTGACTGATTTTAAAGGAAACGTGGTAATACTTGATTTTTGGGCAACATGGTGCCCGCCTTGCAGGGCAGAGATACCGCATTTTATAGAACTTCAGGATGAATATGGGGATAAGGGCCTTGAGATAATAGGCGTATCATTGGATTGGAACGCGGAAAGGGTATTGGGCGGTTTTGCAGAAGACAATGGAATCAATTATACGCTTTTAATGGGAAATGATGATGTTACGGATCTATATGGCGGCATAATATCAATTCCTACAACATTTGTCATAGATAGGGATGGCGGTATAAGAAAAAGGTATATAGGTTATAAAGAAAAAGCGGTGTTTGAAAGAGACGTAAAGGAGCTTTTATGATTGTCAGTCAAAAGAAATCATTTGAAAAAATACTAGAAGCGCTGGGTTCAAAGAAGAATATTTTTTTAATTGGTTGCGGGGATTGCGCTACTACTTGCAAGACTGGCGGAGAAAAAGAAACTCTGGAGATGAAGAAACTCTTGGAGGAAAATGGCAAGACTGTTACTGGATGGGCAATACCTGATTCTCCGTGTATTGCAAGCCAGGTAAAAATGGTCTTTGCAAAGAACAAGAAGGCGATAGATGCGTCTGACGCGTTTTTAGTGCTTTCATGCGGTCTTGGAGTGCAGTCTGTTTTGGACAATGATAGGGCGAAGAAAAGTGTTTACACGGGATGCGATACGCTTTTCGGATCCGTCGTGGATAAGACCGGTGTTGGATTTTTTGAAAGATGCGCAATGTGCGGAGAATGCGTGCTTAATATTACAGGAGGCATCTGTCCTGTTACAAGGTGCGCAAAGGGCCTTTTAAACGGGCCATGCGGTGGTTCAGATAAAGGCAAGTGTGAAGTAGATAAGGATCAGGATTGCGCGTGGATATTGATCTATAATCGGCTTAAGGAATTAGGCAGCTTAGAGAATATGAAGAAGCGAAGACCAGTAAAGGATTATTCTAAGGTCACTAGACCGAGGAAGCTTTTAGTAAAAGGAGAATAAGGTCATGGAAGGTTTTAACACGCAATACAGTGAAAAGGTAATGGAGCATTTCAGAAATCCTAAGAATGTAGGAGAGATCCCTGACGCAGATGGCATTGGGGATGTGGGAAATCCTGTTTGCGGGGATATCATGCGGCTATACATAAAGGTCAAAGATGAGGTAATCGTAGATGCGAAGTTCAAGACCTTTGGTTGTGGCGCGGCTATTGCTACTAGCAGCATGGTTACGGAACTTGTTAAAGGCAAGACTGTTGAACAGGCTCTAAAGATCTCCAACAGGGCTGTTGCAGAAGCTCTAGGGGGGTTGCCTCCCATAAAGATGCATTGCTCTTTGCTCGCAGAGCAAGCGCTTAAATCAGCAATAGACGATTATTTGAAAAAACGAACATGAATACCAAAGAAGCGTTAAGAAAAAAAATGAAACAACGATTAAGTTATCAAACAAAGCTGGAAAGGAGAACCAAAAGTAAGGACATACAAAAAAAATTATTTTCGAGAAAAGAATTTTTAACATCAAAGTGCGTGATGCTTTATGTTTCAAAGGGCACGGCAGAAGTAGAGACCGGGCCTATAATAAAAAAGGCCCTTTCGGTGGGCAAAAAAGTGGTTTTACCAGTTACCTTAGTGAGAGAGAAAGATCTGAGGCCTGTTTGTTTTACAGGTCTTAAGCAGGGCATGAAAAAAAGCCTGTATGGTATTTACGAACCAAAAGGATCTAAACCTAGAAAATCTTTTGATGCGAAGAAGATAGATTTGATAATAGTGCCTGGAGTAGCTTTTGATAAAGCTAACAACCGGCTTGGTCGTGGCAAGGGCTATTATGATAGTTTTTTGAAACGCATACCCAAGGATACGCCTAAAATAGGCCTAGGTTTTAGATTTCAGGTTTTGAATAAAATACCTACCACTGCTCGCGATATTCCTCTCACCGCGGTCATCACTAACTAGGCAGGCCACATTTTAAATATACAGTCAGGAGGTGTTTACAATGGATTCGAATATTAAGACGATTATCTCTGTAATAGAGGTCCTGGTTTTTATTCTGGTATTTTTCGCGGGATATTTTATAAGAAAGTTTTTTTCTGAAAGACATCTGAGAGAAAACGAGGATAGGACGAAAAAGATCCTGGAGGAGTCAAAGAAGGAGCTGGATAACAGAAAAAAAGAGCTTGAGCTTGAAGCAAGGGATTCAAAATATAAGATACGCTCAGATTTTGAACGTGAGACCAAGGAAAAGAGGGATGAGCTTGCAAACCTTGAGAAGAGGCTTTCGCAAAAAGAGGAAAACATTGATCGCAAGGTAGACATACTTGATAAGAAGGATAGAGAAATCTCGAAGAGAGAAGGCCTTCTTGTGGGTAAGGAAAAGTCTATTGAGACGAGACAGGACGATCTTTCAAGGCTTATCGCAGAAGAGAAGCAAAAGCTCCAAAGGATATCAGGTCTTAGCGTAGAAGAGGCAAAGAAACTCTTTTTGCGCAGAGTAGAAGATGATGCGCAGCAAGAAGCGCAGAAGCTTTTCAAGGAGATCCTGGATAGATCCAAAGAGTCCGCGAACAAGAAGGCAAAAGAGGTGCTATCAAGCGCTATACATAAATGCGCCGCAGAACACGTTACTAATACTACCGTTTCTGTCGTGCCTCTTCCAAATGATGAAATGAAAGGAAGGATTATAGGAAGAGAAGGTAGAAATATAAGGGCTCTCGAGGTTGCTACAGGCATTGACGTGATTATAGATGATACTCCGGAGGCAGTTATATTGTCTGGTTTTGATATGGTGAAGCGCGAGATAGCCAAGACAAGTCTCGAGCGGCTTTTACAGGATGGCAGAATTCATCCAGGCCGCATAGAGGAGGTCGTGAGCAAAGTAAAACACGAGATGGACAATACTATAAAGGAAGAGGGCGAACACACTATTTTTGAATTAGGCCTTCAACGCGTGCATCCCGAGATTGTCAGGCTTATAGGTAGATTGAAATACAGGACAAGTTATGGCCAGAACGCATTGCAACACATGAAAGAAGTAAGCATTATCATGGCTGTTATGGCAGGGGAATTAAACCTGGATGTGACCCTGGCAAAGCGCATAGGGCTTTTGCATGACATAGGAAAGGCAGTGACTCACGAGGTAGAAGGCCCGCATGCTGAGA